>CAYTOU010000234.1:0-4056 GCA_964439295.1 uncultured Oscillospiraceae bacterium | reverse complement strand
GATTCGGACTCGCGACATCCACCTTGGCAAGGTGGCACTCTACCACTGAGCTACTACCGCAAAGAAAATTGAATGCGGGCGAAGAGACTTGAACTCATACGCCACTTTGGCACTAGATCCTAAGTCTAGCGCGTCTGCCATTCCGCCACGCCCGCATATAACTTAATGGTGACCCATCGGAGACTCGAACTCCGGACACCTTGATTAAAAGTCAAGTGCTCTACCACCTGAGCTAATGGGTCATGCTTTCGGGTGGCACTCGCGGCGACGAAAGCTATTATACACGTCTTTCGGAGTTTTGTCAATACCCTTTTTCTACTTTTTTTCAACTTTTTTGAGTGTATTATCCCCCCACCTCACTTTGACCTTAGCAGTTAAACCGCAGCATCTTAAGAATCACGCGATTGACGGAAGTAAGGCGGAGTAATATACTATGAGCCGTGAATTGCCGTTAAGCATTATACCTTTTACTATGGAGGTCGCTGTAATTTGAACGCAACGCTTAAGCGCAGGCTGATACTGCTGCTGGTCACATTTATTGTGGTGGGCAGCGTATCCACTCTATTCTACAATTTGAGTTTCGATCCGGAATATTCGGTGTTGGACTCTACGAGCAGTGCATCGTGGAGTTCGGGTAAGTCTTCCAAATCAAGTGGCAGTGCCATAAGCACATGGTACACGCAAAGTGATGTCGCGCTCGAGGGCGATGAGGATTATGAGGAAGTCACCATCGCGTGCGGTGACCGCACTTTCGTAGTATTGCAGAGGAAGGACATGCCATCAGGCAGGATAAGCATACCTAAGTCCGACGACGAAAGCTATTCGGAGGCAGTGGCGCTCGTTGCGCAGTACTATACCGAATCCGGCTATCGCGTCGCTGTGCGTAAGCGCACGAAGATGCTTATACTGTCGATGATGCGTGAGAAGAAGTTCGACGTCTTCCTGATGCGGGAGGTGCAACAATGAGAAAGTGCAACGGTATACTGGCAAGGGTAATCATCGCGCTGTTCATGCTGCATGCGCTTATGGGCAGCCTAATGCTGCTGGGCATGAATACGATATCGTTTGAGCCGCTCAGCTGGGCATTGCTTGCGGCGGTTGTTGCGCATGGCGTGTTGGGCACTGTCGCATCAATTCGCACATTCAAGAGCGGCAAAGGCAGTGGCAAATGGTACTTTAAAGAGAACGCCTCGTTCTGGATAAAGCGCATTACCGGGCTCGTTATACTGATAATGTTGGCATTCCACGTATCGGCGTACACCACGTACATTGACGGCGTGTGCTTCTTAAAGAAGTTTACGCTTTTGCGCATGGTTGCGCAGGTTCTGTTGATCGTGTCGATATTCATTCACCTGCTGGTCAGCATAAAGCCCATGCTTATCGCGCGCGGCGCGCTTAAGTTTAAGGAGCGCACGGGCGACATTGTGATGCTTATTTCAATTATGATGCTGCTGTTCGCGGTGGCAGTCATCATATACTATATACAGTGGCAAATATAGGAGCGCGCATATGGAAGAGAAGATCATTATAATAGGCGCCGGTGCCGCAGGACTTAGCGCGGCGCTGGAGCTGGCGCGAAACGGCGTAAAGTCGGTGCTGGTGTCGGATATGCCATCCGAGCGCACACAGTCCACTATGGCGGAAGGTGGCATGAACGCCGCTGCCGGGGTCAAGGACGATTCGCCCGAATTGCACGCGCAGGAAACTTTGCGCGCCGGGCGATTCATCGCCGATCCCAAGGCTGTGCTGGAGCTTGCGCAGGGCGCACCCGGGATAATCGAATGGCTCTTTAACAGCGGCATGTCGTTTTCGCTCAACGCCGATGGTCGCCCCGATGTGCGCGCATTCGGTGGGCAGTCTAAAAAGCGCACGTTCTTTGCCGCGTCCAATACTGGCAAACAGCTCATGTACACGCTTATAGATCAGACTCGCCGATATGAATGCGAAGGCTTTATAGAGCGCATGGTCGGGTGGCAGTTTATGCGCATCATAAAAGACGGAGAAAGCGTTTGCGGATGCGTGCTCGTACATCCATACACGCATGAGCAAGTGGTTTTGTCCGGCAAAGTCATAATCGCATCGGGCGGGCTAAATGGCATGTTCGGCAACGCAACCGGCTCGGTGGGCAATACCGGCGCGGTTTCGGCAAGCCTGTTTGCGGACGGCGTAGCGTTTGCCAATTGCGAGTTCGTGCAGTACCACCCCACTACGTCCAAGCTGCACGGCAAGAACATGCTGATAACCGAGGCCGTGCGCGGCGAGGGCGGCAGGCTATTCGTAAATAAGGACGGCAAGCCGTACTACTTCATGGAGGACAAGTACCCGGAACGCGGTAACCTAATGCCGCGCGATGTGATTGCGCGCGAAGAGTGGGCGCTGGAGCAGCAGGGCTACAGCATATACCTTGACATGAGCCATCTGGATAAGCAGCTGAGTCAAACCAAGCTGCACGGCGTGATTGAGGATTGCCGCAAGTTCCTGTCAATCGATCCCACAGTCGAGCCCATACCGGTCACGCCCGGCGTACACTACTTCATGGGCGGTATAAGAGTCACGCGGCAGCACCGCACTTCCCTGCGCGGACTGTACGCCGCCGGCGAATGCGCGTGCCAGTATCACGGCGCCAACCGTCTGGGCGGCAACTCGCTGCTGGGCGCGATATATGGCGGTAAGGTCTCGGCGCACAGCGCTATGGAAGATGACGCGGTCGCAGTGAAGGCACTTGAATATCGTGAAGACTCTGGTAATGCGAAAGCGGCGGAAGGCAGTTATATGGACGGCATTGTCAAACTGCGCGGCATAATGCGCAGCGGCATGGGCATTGTGCGCGATGAGGAGAGTTTGAAAAGCGCAATCGCTCAAATAGATGAATTGAGCGACAGCGTAAAAGGCACGTATGACCCGAGCGCGAATGTGTGTGAAAACCGCGCGCTTAAGAACTTCTGCCTACTGGGTAAGGCAATGCTGATGAGCGCACAGGCGCGCAAGGAGAGCCGCGGCGCGCATACGCGCAGCGACTATCCGGGCGAGCAGGAAGAGTATCAGAAGCAAAGTATGGCACGCCTTGACGGCGATAAAATAGAAATTGCCTTTGAAAGCGCAGGTGAGCGGGAATGAATATAAAGCTTATCGTAAAGCGGCAGGCGTCGCACGATACTGCACCATATACGCACGAGTACAGCTATTCGGGCGAAGGCAATATTACCGTTGCCGACTGGCTGACCGAAATTAATCAGGGCGAGGCTAAGACAGATCGCATCGCGTGGGAATGCGGATGCCTTGAAAATAAGTGCGGCGCATGCGCAATGCGCATAAACGGATACCCGTATCTCGCGTGTAGCGTATTTCTAAAGGACGTAGTAAAGCGCGGCAAGATACTTATAGAGCCGCTGAGTAAGTTCCCGGTAGTAAAAGATCTGGTCGTGGATAGAGGCGCAATGTTCGATATGCTTAAGGGCATGCGCGTATGGACGGGAGCAAAGAGCGAAAGCGACTTCATGCAGGATAAAGCATTGCAATATAGGGCGGCGCAATGCATGCAGTGCGGATGCTGCCTTGAGGTGTGCCCCAACTTTATAGCGGGCGGCGACTTCGCGGGCGCGGCAGGGCTGGTCGAGGCGTACCGCGCAATAGAGCAAAACGATTCAGATGAGCATCGCGCCGAGATGCTGAAGGAATACAAAAGGCTCTTCTTTTCCGGCTGCAGTCAATCGCTGTCGTGCGTTAAGGCGTGTCCCAAGAAGTTGCCGCTGGATGAGATACAGGCGCGGGCGAACAGGGGGAGCCGTTAGCTGTTAGCGGTTAGCCGTTAGCTTAAGTTAGAATGATGAGTAACTTAGCATTCAAACTCAATAGAGCGTCAATAAGGAACGAAAAGCATTAAACTGGCAATAGAATATTAGTTCTGAAAAGCACCTTGCGCACTAACTCAAAGCTAACCGCTAACGGCTAACAGCTCTTCGCATATATGGTGGGGCGTGAACAGATTCTGCCGAGTCTTAAATGAGCCGCTTAAGCGGGTTCGGCGGTGAACATCCGCGGGAGAAAACTCCTACC
>CAYTOU010000233.1:0-4101 GCA_964439295.1 uncultured Oscillospiraceae bacterium | reverse complement strand
TTCCGAGCGCCACAGCACTCTAACTAAAGCTAACCGCTAACCGCTAACGGCTAACAGCTAACCATCACTTGTACTGTGCGTCGTAAGCGGCCTGATAGTAGCCTACCAGAGTGCTCAGACCCTGGGCTTCCAGATCGGCCAGCCATGCGTCGTAGTCGTTTTCGACCGTCTTGGTGCCGGTGAAGAACGCGAACATGCCTTCCTTAATGGTGTTGCTCAGGTTGGCCTTTATGACCGCCATATCGGCGTTCTCGTCGTCGGTGAACTTGAGCGGGGGTATGGTCTTTTCGTCGGTGGTGTACTCCTCGTACTCGTGCGTTACCTGATACAGCAGGGTTTCCAGACCGTCGCCGCTATACAGATCTACATCGGGATCGGAGGGCTCGCCCAGACGGAAGGACGCATCGCGGAAAGAGGGGCACATCTGCAGTATGCAGTACTGCTGCGGCTCGCTCTCCTGCCACGGGGTCAGGAGCTTGAACATAGCGGGTTCGCCGTTTATGCCAACCGCGTCGGCATCGGCGTCGGTCCACTGCTCGCCGTACACGCCGTAGTAGCTGCGCATGGTGGCTGCGTAGGAGTAGAACAGGTCGCCCACGCGGAAAGCCTCAACCGGGTACTCGGTGTCGGCGGAGATGACGAAGCTGTTGCCGCCCACGGAGTCATACGGGAAGGAGACTATGCTGGCGTTGCCGTTGGGGCCGGTTACAGGGGTGCAGGCGCGGTACTGCTGGTATATCTCGCTGCCCAGGTTGGCGAACAGTATGTATCCGCCCGAGGACGCGCCCAGACGGCCGCTCTCGCAGATGTTGGTCAGACCCGCCAGATCCTGAGTGAAGGAACCTTCGTAGATCAGGCCTTCGGAAACCAGCTTAGCCATGTACTCTACGCCCTGCTTGAACTCGTCCAGAGCGAAGGGAGTAACAACGGTGTCGCCGTCCAGATACATGCCAAACGCCTCGGCAGAGGAAGTGGAGGTCTTGTCCAGATCCAGATTGTAGTAGGTGAAGGCGTTCATTACGAACATCTCGGGGTTGGTGTACCAGCCATCGGCGTAGTCGCCGGCCAGCGGGATTTCATCGGTCGGGTCGCCGTTGCCGTTGGCATCCTGATCGCGGAAGGCTACCAGCACGTTGTACAGCTCGTCCAGCGTGGTGGGCATTTCCAGATTCAGGTTGTCCAGCCAGGTCTGGTTAATCCAGAACTTGGTGGGTATGGTGCAGTGATAGCACTCGTTGACTACGGGCAGAGAGTAGATGTTGCCATCCAACTGGGTGATAAGACCCTTGGAGCCCGAATAGGTGTCGAATATGCGATTGACGAAATTGCCGTACTGATCGATGTAGTCGTTCAGTACCAGGAACATGCCCTCATCAACGCCGAAGCGGCTTACCATAGCGTCGGTCATGCCGCAGCTGAGGAAAATGTCCGGATAGTCGCCCGAGTTGAGCAGCAGGCCCAGCTTTTCGGCGCGGCTCTCGTAGGGGATCAGCTCGAACTCGAAGTTCACATTGGTGACTTCCTCAAGCCACTTGATGAATTCGTTGTCGTCCCAGCTGGATATTGTTGCGTGGTCGGTAACGGCCATGCGCAGCGTAATGTCACCCGGGTTTTCGCAGAGCTTGTAATCCGACAGATCCTCGTCGTGCGCCCACTGCGGTTCCCAAGCCAGAGCGGTTGTTGCGGCGGCAAGCATCATCACCGCTGCAAGCATTGCGGCGACCAGCTTTTTCCAATTCTGTCTCATACTCCATCCTCCTTTTTTTATATACCCAAAGCGCGCACAAGGCGCCTTAAGTCAACCTTTAACCGAGCCTACCATAATGCCCTTTACAAAGTACTTCTGAACGAACGGATAGGCGATAAGCAGCGGCAGCGAGCTGACCACTATTACCGCGTACTTGAGCAGGTTGTACATGCCCTGGCGCGACGCCATATCGCGTAGGTCTGCCGTCGTGCTCATGTCCATCGAGTTCAGTATCAGTATATTGCGCAGTGCCAACTGCAGCGGGTACATTTCCTTATCGCTTATATAAATCAGCGCGTCGAAGTAGCCGTTCCAAATGCCCACGGCGGTATACAGCGATATGACCGCCAGTATGGGTCCGGACAGGGGCAGCGCAATCGTGAACAGCTGACGGTACACCGAGCAGCCGTCAATGTCGCTGGCCTCGAACAGCTCGTTGGGCAGCGAGTTTTCAAAGTAACTGCGCATCAGAATCACGTGCCACGCGCTCATCGCGTTGGGGATTATAAGCGCCCATATCGTGTTATTCCAATTGAGCGTACGGCTTATAAGCAGGTAGTTGGGCACAATGCCGGCATTGAACAGCATCGTAAACAGTACCATTAACCCTACGACCTTGCGCCCGTAGAAGTCGCGCTTGGACAGGCAGTACGCGCACAGCGTGGTCAGTATAAGGCTTACCGCGGTGCCCGATATGGTATATATAATCGAATTGCGGTAGCCTATCATTATCGAGTCGTACTTAAACGTGGTCTCATACGCCTTTAGCGAAAAGTCGACCGGCAGCAGCCACACGCGCCCGGACATAACCGCGTCGGTAGAGGACAGCGACGCGCTGACCACGTATAGAAGCGGATAGGCGACAACCACTATCGCGATAATCAGCAGCAAGGTGGATACCGCGTCGAACACGTAATCGCCGCGCGTTTCGCGCACGCGGTTGTGATTATGGGTAATTGCTTTTGCCATCTTCATATTGCGGTCCTCCTTTACAGCACGCTGATCTTGCTGACGCGGTTGGATATGGTGTTAACCACCAGCAGCATGGCAAGGTTTACGACCGAGTTAAAGAGACCCACGGCGGTTGAATAGCTGTAGTTGAACTGCAGAACGCCCATCTTGTACACGTATGTCGATATGACTTCGGATACGGGGGTGTTTATGCTGTTCTGCATAAGGTAGACCTTTTCAAAGCCGACCGACAAGATGCTGCCGGTATTGAGCACGAACAGGGTGATTATCGTGGGCGCGATATAGGGCAGGTCTATCGATATTATGCGCCTGAGCTTGCTCGCGCCGTCCACGCGCGCCGCCTCGTACAGATCCTGCGGTACGCCGGTCAGCGCCGCCAGGTACACTATAGCGGAATAGCCCATGCTCTGCCACACGCCCGTCCACACGTAAATGCTGCGGAAGTAGTTGACATTGCCCATGAAGTTAATCGCGTTGCCGCCCAGGGCTGTAATTATCTGATTGACCATGCCGGTCGATATATCGGTAAACTGCAGTATCATGGACACCAGCACGACAGTGGATATAAAGTAGGGCATGTAGGTGATCATCTGAGTGAACTTTTTAAACGTATTCGACCGGCACTCGTTTAGGCAAATTGCTAATATAATCGAAAACGGGAAGCTGGCGATCAGGTAATACACGCTTAGGACAAATGTATTGAGTATTATCTGACCCGCGGTTGCCGAGCCGAAGAAGGTCTCAAAGTGCTTCCAGCCCACCCACGGGCTGCCCCATATGCCGCCGCGTACCTTGAAGTCCTTGAAGGCGATCTGTACGCCCAGCATGGGATAGTAGCGGAACACCAGCATGTAGATTACCGGCAGCGCAACCAGCACATAATACGGTATGCTCTTGCGCAAGCGCCTTTTGACATTACCGTGCGGTCTTGTAATGGTCGAACCTTTCACTTGCATTCACCGTCCCGGTTTTATTCTTATCACTGTAATCATAACAGCATTCTGCACTATTGTCAATTGTATAATTTGACATTTTGTTTAATTTGCAACAGTACAATGATACTATGATGGTACCTTGCAGTAAAATAGCGAACGTTCACAGTCCGTTCATACTCTGTGCGGGGTAAAAAGAGAGCGACTGCCTGTTAAGCAGCCGCTCCGTTGCGGGGATTGTTCGCTTTTTGTCGGGGGTAGCCGTTAGCTGTTAGCTGTTAGCCGTTAGCTTGAGTAAGTAGTGCAGGGGAGTTAGTGATCAGTGGTCAGTGGTCAGTGATTAGCTTTGAGTTAGTATGCAGTGTGACTCGACATTCTAACTCAATTCTGCGCCGCTAAGATTTGCTCAGCATGAAACCGGCAATAGAATATTAGTTTTGCAAAGCCGCT
>CAYTOU010000232.1:0-4107 GCA_964439295.1 uncultured Oscillospiraceae bacterium | reverse complement strand
GAATGCCGAGTGACTTTGCATGACTTACTTAATACTTCGTCAATAAGATATGTAAAGTATGAAACGGGCAATGGAATATTAGCTTTGAAAAGCATCTTGCACACAAACTCGAAACTCGTAACTCCTAATTCAACTCTTCAAAAAGCATACCATTCGCTCTCACTAACCTGCATACTAACTCAAACTAACAGCTAACCGCTAACGGCTATTCCACATGGCGGCACACGCGTCAAATGTAGAGAATATGCACTCCCCAAAGAATAAGGAGGCCATAGTGTGAAAAAGAGAATAATGCGTATATTGTGCCTGATTGGGGCAATGCTGATAATAACGACGAGCGCGTTGGCGGACGCGGCGAGCACGCCCGAGCCGCAGCCCACACCGGCGGCTACCGCGCAGACCGATGCCGATGCAGACGCAGATGCCGCGAATGAAACCGCTGCCGAAACAGAAGCGGCAACGGATGCCGAAGCCGATACCGAAACAACGGTCGAGGACGGTACGGTGCGCGTGCTATTGACGTATCCGGGGACGGATTTGACGAGCGTGGATATCGAGCTGGATGGCAGCTATTCCATCAACGGCAATTCCGGGTTTAGGTTTGAAAGAGGCTCTAAACTGTACGTGTTCGTGTCCGATGGCGAACCCGTGCTGACGTATGAAGGCATGACAATGCATATGGGCGCGGGGTTCGAACTGACGCGTCACCAAGTTGCGGGCGACAGCGAAAACGGATTGCATATAGGCGACGTGAGTGGATTGTATGAGGGCGATCTGAAGATAAGCGTCGTCGATGGCGCGTTGCGCATGGTGCTTTCCATATATATAGAGGATTATTTAAAGGGCGTAGTGCCCTATGAAATGAGCGACTCGTACCCAATAGAGGCGCTTAAAGCACAGGCGGTCGCCGCGCGCACATATGCCCTAAAGCGCAGAAGCGAATCGCGCGACTATGACGTGTACGACAATACAAACGATCAGGTGTTCCGCGGGTATGAGGCGCAGTATACTAACGCCGCACAGGCGGTCGAAGACACTTGCGGCATAGTGGGCACGTATAACGGCGAACTGGCGGTATGCTTCTATTCGGCATCCAACGGCGGTCAGACCGAACTGTATAAAAACGTGTACGGCGATGAAGGCGATTACGGATACCTTACAATGCGCAATGACCCCTACGATCTGGGCAATGACCAGAGTAGGGTAAAGTACGCGTCCGTGCCTAAAGAGCCCGGCACAGGCAGCGAGTTGCCCGAAGGCTTGGATGAATTGCTTAAGGCGGCACTTGAGGAGCAGCTGACTGAGCTTGGCTATGACGGCGCGGCGGATAACATTACCATAGTCGAGGTAGTGTCAATTACACCGCATACGCCCAAGTACGATGTGCCCAGCCGCGTGTTTACCAAAATGCGGTTTAAGCTGAGGGTAATGGCGCGAAAGGTTCTGCCGCAGGCAACCGCCGACCTGAGCGTAACCGCCGACCCGAACGCGACCGAGCAGCCGACACTTAGCGACATGCGCCTTGTAAGTCAGGAGTTCACCGTGGATTTGGACATATTCGGCGGCGTAGAGAGCGCATTGGGACTTAGCATAAATAAGCTCGAAAACGAGCTTATAACCGTGCGCGATGACGGCGATAAGTTCGTGATAGAATCGCGCAGATTCGGTCACGGTCTGGGTCTTAGCCAGCGCGGCGCACAGCGCATGGCGGGCACGTATTCGTGGACGTACGATCAGATACTCGCATTCTACTATCCCGGACTGGAGTTCAATACGCATCAGTATGCCCAGTCCATACTGCCCGAGATAACCGAGGAAGTCGCCGCCACACCGCGCCCGACAGCCGAGCCCACACCCGCGCCCACATATGTGCCGGTGGGCGATCTGCCCGATGGCGCATTCTATGCCGAGGTCGCATTGGGCAGCGACGCGTCCACGCTCAACCTGCGCGCCGAACCTTCGACCGAGTCGCAGATAATCTATACGCTTACAAACGGTCAGCCGGTCATTGTGCTAAGCGACCTGGGCACCGGCTGGGTCGAAATCAGCGTGGGCACAATGCACGGCTATGTGGCTGCTCAGTATATCAGACTACTTTGATTTGGAGGCTTTTAATATGGACATAAATACGCTGTATGACGAAACGTATGCGGCGATGGATGAACTGCTCTCGCGCGCGGTAAAGCCTTTCTATACGCCGCGCCTGGTAGCGGTCGGCTGCTCTTCCAGCGAGGCGCTGGGCGGGCTGATAGGGCATGACTCTTCGCCCGAGGCAGGCGCGCTTATCGCAAAGGCCGCACTGGACGCGGCGCGCGCGCACGGCTGCGCTCTGGCGGCGCAGTGCTGCGAGCACTTAAACCGCGCACTGGTTATGGAGCGCGCCGATGCCGAGCGCATGGGCTACACCGAGGTGTGGGCAGTGCCCCAGCCTAAGGCGGGCGGCTCGTTCGCAACCGGCGTGTGGAAGCTGCTCTCAGATCCCGTATTGGTCGAAGAGGTGCGCGCCGATGCCGGACTGGATATAGGCGATACGCTCATAGGCATGCACCTAAAGCGCGTGGCTGTGCCCGTGCGACTTGAGCATAGCAAGATAGGCTGCGCGCATGTGTGCGCGGCGCTGTGCCGTCCTCCGCTCATAGGCGGCGAGCGCGCAATGTATAAGTAACTTAATATGTGGCGAACTCTCCAAAGCAATTGCGAATGTGTGCAAACTGTGTTACAATAAATGCAGTAGGTAATTGCGGAGGAGAGTTTTTTTATGCAAATGCTGAATTCAAAGCCCGAAAAGCGCGAATTCTACCACATGCTGCTCGTACTCACACTGCCAATAGTGCTGCAAAACCTGATAGACGCATGCGTGGGCGCGGCCGATACGGTCATGCTCAACTATGTCAGTCAGGAAGCATTGTCCGCCGTATCGCTGGCGAATAATGTCCAGTTTGTGATCAGCATGTTCCTGTCCGGTCTGTGCTCGGGCGCGAGCGTAATGATCGCGCAGTACTGGGGCAGCGGCGACATGCGCACGATTGAGCGCACTGTCGGCATAACGATGCGCTATTCGCTCATAGTGGGCGCGATATTTACGCTAATCACTATACTCATGCCCGATAAGGTCATGCGCATATTCACAAACGACGAGGCACTCATCGCGGTCGGCGTGGACTACCTGCGCATTGTCGGCGTGGGCTATATCATCAATTGCTTCACTCAGGTGTATGTCGCCGCGCAGCGCGCAATGGAAAAGGTGCGCTTCGGCGTGGTTGTCAATATGGCGGCGCTGCTGACTAACGTGGTGCTAAACGCCTGCTTCATATTCGGCATTGCCTTCTTCCCCAAGCTGGACGTAATAGGCGTGGCGCTCGCGACGACCATATCGCGCGTAGTGGCGGCGGCTATATGCGTTGTGTACGAGAGCCGCCCGCAGCCCGTGCGCCTTAAGTTCAAGTACCTCTTCGAGCGCAATAAGGTGCTGTTCCGCGACTACGCAAAGTACACTCTGCCCTCGCTGGGCAACGACTTCGCGTGGGGTCTGGGCTTCTCTGTGTATTCGGTCATACTGGGTCACTTGAGCGCGGACTGCGTCGCCGCGAATACGTACGCCGGCACTCTGCGCCAGCTCAGCACGGTCGTGTGCTTCGCTGTCGCCAATGCCGCCGCGATCATACTGGGCAAGACCATGGGCGAAAACCGCCTGGAAGAGGCCAATGTATACGCAAAGCGCCTGACCATTATGTCGATAATAACCGGCATAGGCGCGGGAATAGTGGTGCTTATCGCAATGCCCTTTTTGCAGTCCTTTGCGCAAATTACTCCCCAGGCCAAGGAATACCTAAAGTGGATGCTGATTATATCCATTCCCAACGTATTCGGTCAGTCGCTCAACACCATGCTGATATGCGGCATATACCGCGCGGGCGGCGATACCAAGTTCGGCATGATAATGGACATGATAGTCATGTGGCTGTATGGCGTATTGATGGGCTATCTATCCGCGTTCGTGTTTAAACTGCCGCCGATGGTGGTATACCTAATAATGTTCTTTGACGAAATAGTCAAGATGCCCGCCGTAGTGCGCCACTACTTCAAGCGAAACTGGCTGCGCAATAT
>CAYTOU010000231.1:0-4111 GCA_964439295.1 uncultured Oscillospiraceae bacterium | reverse complement strand
AACAAGCAGGGCATATAAGGCGATAGGAGGCGATACGATGCATAGCACCAACGCAAACGAATGCTTTAAGCATATAAGCGCATACTTTGCCGGTAGCCCCACGGGGCATATGCTGCTGGTCAATACCGAAAACTACGATGCCTATCATAGCATACTGGACAGATTGCAGGCGGACACCGGCAAAAGATGCATCTATGTCTCCGGGTGCATCGCATCAAACGGTCTGCCCGATGTGGACGCGGCTATATCCGCGTGCGCCGGGGAAGACAGCTTTGTGCTTGTGGGCATATCGCAGGCACTCATGCTCAGATCCGAAAGCGCGCTGAAAGGCGCACTGGATGAGCTGCTGGAGCGCTCCATAAGCGGGCACGGCGTCGTGCTGCTGGATCACTGCGAGAATATATTGAGTAGCTTTATGCATAGGGATATCCGCACGCAAAACCGCATTGTGCTGGTGGATGGCGAGCGCAGTACGCTGCCGAGCATAACGCTCGTAAAGCCGTCGGAAACCTACATAGATGCAAAGCCGCTAAGCGGATTTTCCAAGCTGCTTAAGTACCTGGAAAACCTGACCGACTATGAAAACACTCGCCATCCGCGGCTTGCGGTAGTAAGCGCGTTCCCCGGCAGGCTGTTTGGCAATGCCGAGTACTTCATTGCGGACACGGACGGCGTATATGCCGCCATTGCCAGACGATATAGCGATATAGCCCACGCGACCGAAAGGTCGTACGGTACCGATGAGCAGTGGAATTGGCTGGCACTTAAGATAAATGGGTACAGCAGCTTTTCGGCACTAATATGCGACTGCTTTGGCGCGACCGTCAATCTGTCGACGCATATTGAATCCGTATGCGAAAGCCGCGACGAAAACCAGAAGTGGCTGCTCTGGCTTTCGCTTATCGTGTTCGGCGAAAAGAACAATCGCTATCTGACATGCGTATTAAAGCACACAAAGGCGTATACCGACTTTGCGCAGCACCTGTATTTGGACATCATCGATATCGCAATCGATGAACCCGAATTCGAGAGCATGCTTCTTGAGCGCAAGCGCCTTATAGGACAGCTGCCCGAAGACCTGATTTTGATAAGGCAATACTGCGATGAGTTGGGACGCCTGCAAAAGAACGCCGTGTTCTACCTTTCCGACGAAAACGAGACGGAAAGGTACGAGTTCGTGCGCTGCCTGAGCATATACGACTATACCGACGATGAGCTTATGCGTGCGCTGCGCCTTATGTCAAAGCCGCTTTGGCTATACATGCGTGAGTTCCAATTCGACGCGGTGAACACAAAGGTGCCCGAGGCGGATACCCTATTTCGCGGCGAGCTGACACGGTACTTTGACCTTTATAAGCGGCAAAAGCTTGTGAATAGGATATATCCCGACTTCCTAAAGACCGTGGACGGGTACGCGCATACGCGCCCGTACAACAAGCTGCCGCCGCGCAGCAGCGTAATCGCGCATATGGATCGCAAGGACACGCAGCTGTTCTTCTTTGACGCGCTGGGCGTTGAGTATCTGGCGTTTATACTCGCTAAGTGTGAAGAGTACGGACTTGTGTCCGAGGTCGCGATTGCCCATGCCGATCTGCCCACAATTACCGAAAAGAACAAGGACTTCCTGCAATACTATCCGGATGGCGATTGGTGCAAGATAGACGCTTTGGACGACCTAAAGCACGGCGATCAGGTCATAAACTATGAAAAATGCCGCCTGCCGATACACATATTCGACGAGCTGGAAGTCATAGACGATGAACTGCGCAAGATACAGTCGCGCCTGGTGCAGGGCACGCTTAAAAAGGCGGTCATAGTGGCCGATCACGGCGCGAGCCGGTTGGCGGTGCTGTACGGGCATGAAGTCGCGGCATCGCTTTCGCTGGATGAGTCCGGCGAGCACAGCGGCCGCTGCTGCAAGACCGATACCGACCCGCAAATACCCTGTGCGGCGTATGAAAACGGCTATGCCGTAATGGCGGACTACGAGCGATTCAAGGGCGGGCGCAAGGCCAATGTGGAGGTACATGGCGGCGCGTCGCTTGAGGAGGTCCTGGTGCCGATAATTGCGCTTACCAAAAAGCCGGATAAGCTCAATATATGCTTTATCGATGCGACGATTACGCTTACGCCCAAGGTCACACCCGAACTGACGCTGTATTCCAATGTGCCGCTTAAGAAGCCCCGACTTTGCGTCAGCGGCGAATTCATTGACGGCGAATTTGTCGCCGACAATAAGCACGCTAAGTTTGCTCTGCCCATGATAAGGCGAAAGGGCACATATGCGGCCGATGTATATGACGGGGATAAAAATCTGTCGGTCAAACTGAACTTCAAGGTACAGAAGAAAACGCAGGAGAGAAATCTGCTCTGATGGGAGGTAGTATGATTGAGCGATAATCAGGCGCCTGAGCTGGTGGAAAAGCTCAAGGATAACTTTGATGAAATGGTCGTATTCAAGGATTTGAAGAAGAGCAATTTCATATCCGCCTTTAAACTCCCTTCCTTTATGCGCGATTGGGTTCTAAAGCGTTTTCAGGATATTGACGGCGACGTCGATGTCGATGGCGCAACCGAATTTATAAAGACGTTCATACCCAAAAAGGAAGACTGGAAATCCATAAAAAACCGCATTGTCAGCTATCAGGAGCGTGTCAAATTCCTTGCCAAGGTATCCATCGATATCGATATCAAGACGCAGGCACTGTCGTTTGCGCTGCCCGATTTCGGCTTGACATTCAAGGACACTGTCATACCAAAGGATGTATGGGACAACTGCAGTGACGCGCTGCTAAAGGCGGAAGAAAACTGGGGCGTAGTTGAGTTGGGGTATCAGTTCCCGGAAGGGAAGACATCCGGCAAGATCAAGCTCGTGAGTTTTCAGGACTTCTGCCCGTATACAATCGACTTGGATGAATTCAAATACGCTCGTGAGGAGTTCTCTCTTGACGAGTGGATTGATGTGGTATTGGGCGCAATCGACTATAACGCTGCCGGATATGAGTCGAAAAAGCAGAAACTGTCGGTGATTACGCGCCTGTTGCCGTTCGTCGAAAAGCGCCTGAATATGATAGAACTGGCACCCAAGGGCACGGGCAAATCATACCTGTTCGGCTCGGTAAGCCGCTTCGGCTGGCTCTCATCGGGCGGCACGATGTCGCGCGCAAAGATGTTTTACGACGTCGCAAGGCGTGCGGAGGGATTGGTATACGGTCACGACTATGTAGCCATGGATGAGGTGCAGACCATCAGCTTTACCGACGTGGACGAAATGCGCGGCGCATTGAAGGGCTATATGGAAAACGGCAAGTACACGGTCGGAAATCACGAAGGCACGGCGGACTGCGGCATAATACTGCTGGGCAATATTCCGGCGGCGTCCATGAATGAGTACATGAACATGTTTAAGGACCTGCCCACCGTATTTCACGAAAGCGCGTTGATAGATCGCTTCCACGGCTTTTTGAAGGGCTGGGATCTCCCGCGCATGAATGATGATCTGAAAATCTGCGGCTGGGCGTTGAACTCCGAGTACTTTTCGACCATCATGCACGAGCTGCGCGACGACCCGAGCTACCGGGCGATTGTCGATGCGCGAATCGATGTTCCGCAGAGGGCGGATACAAGGGATACAGAGGCGATTAAGCGCATCTGCACGGCGTATCTGAAGCTACTCTTCCCGCATGTCCGGCATCCCGAGGACATAACGTCGGGCGACTTCAATACATACTGCCTCAAACCCGCCATCGAAATGCGCTCCATTATCAAGATACAGCTCGGCATACTGGACCCCGATGAGTTTTCGGGCAAGACGGTTCCGGAACTGAGCGTAAAGGACGTCGATTAAATGAAAGAGATTGCATGTGTAGCATGCGGCAAAAAGCCGCTTAAGCGCAACGAGATCGGCATAAACAAAAAGCTGCTGGGCGAGGATGTCAAGTCTTTCTACTGCCTTAACTGCCTTGCCGATTACCTGGAGGTTACGCCGCAGGATATTCTGGATAAGATCGAAGAGTTTAAGGACGAGGGCTGCAAACTCTTCGAATGAGGTGGGAGCATGAAACACTTTCTCTACGCCGACAACGCGGCGACGACAAGGCTCGACATAGAC
>CAYTOU010000230.1:0-4155 GCA_964439295.1 uncultured Oscillospiraceae bacterium | reverse complement strand
ACTGACCACTGGACACTAACCACTAAACCGACAGCGCGGCAACTTGCATAAACAACGCAACGTTCGCTACTTACTAAAGCTAACAGCTAACAGCTGGCGCGCCCCGCGCGCCAAAAAAAACCGCCCCGTCCGTGATCAGTGGACGGGGCGTGCGCCGCGTTGCTAGCTATGCGGCGTTTAATTTATTTTTGAAGCGCGGGTAAGGGATTATTGCGCGGCCATCTTCTTGTAGCTCTCCAGACGCTTTGCCGCATCCTCTTCGGACTGGGTAAAGAGCTTCTGAGCAGCCTCGGGGAACATCTTGGCCAGGGAAGCGTAACGGGTCTCGCCGGCCAGGAACTCCTGATAGTTGCCGGTCGGATCCTTGCTGTCCAGGGTCATCGGGTTCTTGCCCTGCTCGGCCAGATCCGGGTTGAAGCGGTACAGCGGCCAGTAGCCAGCCTGTACGGCCTTCTTGATTTCAGCCTGAGCATTGCCCATGCCGACCTTGATGCCGTGGTTGATGCAGGGAGCGTAGGCGATGATCAGGGACGGGCCATGATATGCCTCGGCCTCGTTGACCGCCTTAAGCAGCTGTGCGGGATCGGCGCCCATGGCGACGGTCGCTACGTATACATAGCCGTAGCTCATAGCCATCATGCCCAGATCCTTCTTCTTGGTGCGCTTGCCGGCTGCGGCGAACTTCGCAACAGAACCGGTAGGCGTGGACTTGGAGGACTGTCCGCCGGTGTTGGAGTAAACTTCGGTATCTACAACCAGAACGTTTACATCCTCGCCCTGCGCGAGTACGTGATCCAGTCCGCCGTAGCCGATGTCGTATGCCCAGCCGTCGCCGCCGAAGATCCAAATGGACTTCTTGGTCAGCAGATCGGCGTCGGCGATAACGGCCTTAGCCAGCTTGCAGGCGTCGCAGTCGCAATCCTTGCCTTCGTAAGGAGTGCCGGTCATGTCGATGCCGTCCTTGCAGGCAGCCAGCAGCTTTGCGCCGGCTTCCTTGGAGCCTTCAGCATCGTCCATCTTCTCCAGCCACTCAGCGCCGGCAGCCTTGATATCAGCGGTTGCCCACTCAACAGCTATCAGAGCCTTTACGTTCTCTGCCAGCTTATTGCGGCGCTGGCCGATGGCCAGATTCATACCAAAGCCGAACTCGGCGTTGTCCTCGAACAGGCTGTTCGCCCATGCGGGACCGTGGCCTTCGTCATTGGTGGTGTAGGGGCAGGTAGGAGCGGAGCCGCCGTAAATGGAGGAGCAGCCCGTAGCGTTGGCAACGATCATGCGATCGCCGAACAGCTGCGTGATCAGCTTTACATACGGGGTCTCGCCGCAGCCCGCGCACGCGCCGGAGAACTCGAACAGCGGACGCAGGAACTGGCTGCCCTTAACGGTCTTCTTGTTAACCTCGCCCTTGAAATCAGGCAGCGAGATGGCGTATTCCCAGTTCTTCTCCTCGGCGGACTGGCTTGCCAGGGGCTTCATCTCCAGACCCTTGTTCTTGGAGGGGCAGATCTGTACGCAGTTGCCGCAGCCGGTGCAATCCAGCGGGCTGACCTGCATGCGATACTTCTTGCCGGCAAATTCCTTGCCCTTAGCCTCAACGGTCTTGAAGGTCTCAGGCGCATTGGCAGCCTGGGTATCGTCCAGCAGGAACGGACGTATGCAAGCGTGCGGGCAAACCAGAGCGCAGTTGCCGCACTGTATGCAGTTTTCGGCAATCCACTCGGGCACCTTAACCGCTATGCCGCGCTTCTCGTACTGGGTCGTGCCGGTGGGTACGAAGCCCTGAGGATTGAACGCGGATACGGGGAGCTTGTCGCCCTGCTGCTGTATGATGGGCTTGATGATCTCGTTGAAGTGCTGGGTCGCGGGTACCTCAACCGCAACGGCACCGGTGGTAGCGTTGAGCCACTCAGCGGGAACCTTAACCTCGTTCAGACCCGAGATTGCGATATCGATAGCGTCGCAGTTCTTCTTAACAACATCGTCGCCCTTCTTGCCGTAGGACTTCTTGATGGCGGCCTTCATGTACTTGTCGGCATCCTCGTAAGGTATGACGTTGGCAAGCTTGAAGAAAGCGGCCTGCATGATGGTGTTGATGCGGTTGCCCATGCCAACCTCGGCAGCCAGCTTGATGGCGTCGATGGTGTAGAGCTTGGCGTGCTTCTCTGCCAGAGCCTTCTTCATGGAAGCGGGCAGCTGAGCGTTCAGCTCCTCGGCAGTCCACGGGCAGTTGAGCAGGAAGGTGCCGCCGTCCTTGAGGCTGTCTACCATGTCGTAATGCGTCACGTAGGACGGATTGTGACAGGCAACGAAGTCAGCCGCGTCGATCAGGTACGGGGACTGGATAGCAACCTTACCGAAACGCAGGTGGGATACGGTCAGACCGCCCGACTTCTTGGAGTCGTAGGAGAAGTAGCCCTGTGCGTACATATCGGTGTGGTCGCCGATGATCTTGATGGAGTTCTTGTTAGCGCCGACGGTACCGTCAGAGCCCAGGCCGTAGAACATGCACGCGATGGTGCCTTCCGGCGCGGCAATGATCTTCTCGCCCAGGGGCAGGGAAGTACCGGTTACGTCATCGTCAATACCCACGGTGAAGTGGTTCTTGGGCGCATCCAGGCTGAGGTTGTCATAAACAGCCTTAACCATGGTGGGGGTGAACTCCTTGGAGCCCAGACCGTAGCGTCCGCCAACAACCTTGATGTCGGTGCGGCCGGTCTCAACCAGCGCGGAGCAAACATCCAGGTACAGAGGCTCGCCCAGGCTGCCGGGTTCCTTGGTGCGGTCCAGAACAGCTATCTTCTTGCAGGTAGCGGGGATCGCGGCCATGAAGTGCTTTATGGAGAACGGACGATAGAGGTGAACCTTGATCAGGCCCAGCTTCTCGCCCTTCTTGTTCAGGTAGTTGATGGTCTCGTCGATGGTGTCGCAGCCGGAGCCCATGGCTATGATAACCTTATCGGCATCGGGAGCGCCAACATAGTCGAACAGGTTATAGTGACGGCCGGACAGCTCGCCAACCTGCTTCATAACTTCCTCAACGATTTCGGGGGTCGCGTTGTAGTACTTGTTAGCGGCCTCACGGTTCTGGAAGTAGATGTCGGGGTTCTGAGCGGTGCCCTGCTGATGCGGATGATCGGGGTTCATAGCGCCCTCGCGGAAGGCCTTTATGGCGTCCCAATCGACAAGGGGCTTGATCTCGTCATAGTCATACGCATCGACCTTCTGAACCTCGTGAGAGGTGCGGAAGCCGTCGAAGAAGTGCAGGAAAGGTACGTGCGCCTTCAGGGTGGACAGGTGCGCTACCAGAGCCATATCCATGGCTTCCTGTACCGAGTTGGATGCCAACATGGCAAAGCCGGTCTGGCGGCAAGCCATAACGTCGCTGTGGTCGCCGAATATGGACAGCGCGTGAGCGGCCAGAGCGCGGGCGCTTACGTGGAATACGCAAGGCATCAATTCGCCCGAAATCTTGTACATGTTAGGAATCATCAGCAGCAGACCCTGGGACGCCGTGAAGGTCGTCGTCAGAGCACCGGCTGCCAGAGAGCCGTGAACCGCGCCCGCGGCGCCGGCCTCGGACTGCATCTCGGCGATGCGTACGGTCTGACCGAACAGGTTCTTGCGGCCATGAGCCGCCCACTCGTCCGATACTTCAGCCATCGGAGAGGAGGGAGTTATCGGGTATATCGCCGCCACGTCGGAGAACGCATATGCAACGTGGCCAACAGCGGTATTACCGTCGATAGTCATCTTTGTGCTCAACTGGAATACCCCCTTGTTATTTTTTGGCAGCGCACAACATATGTTCGCTGCCCTTAGACATGCGAAAATAAAGCTGGCTGTCCAACATGTACTATTATAAAGTTCATCAGCCCGACTGTCAAGTTTTGAAGAGTTTTCATTCGCTTAAACCGCCGCGATAAGTGTATTGTTTGTGTAAACTGCGTGGGCGCGCGTTGCGCGCCAGCTGTTAGCTGTTAGCTGTTAGCCGTTAGCTTGAGTTAGTAGCGAACGTTACGCCGCTTATGCAAGTTGCCGCATTGTCGGATTAGTGGGCAGTGTCCAGTGGGCAGTGGTCAGTTTGAGTTAGAACGAAATGTTGCGCCGTAACCAAGCCCATGGCTCGCCTGAAAGGAGAGCTGTCACCGCAGTGAC
>CAYTOU010000229.1:0-4157 GCA_964439295.1 uncultured Oscillospiraceae bacterium | reverse complement strand
GCTCTCCTGCCAAACTCAAACAAAATCGGATTGCACAGCAGACAATGCGGTGCTATAATACACACAAAAGTTAGCTCGGAGGTGTGCTATGCAGACATTCAAGGTGCTTTCGGCGTTTCATATAAAGCAGAAGAACGCACTGCTGGTCGCCGTTGAGGGTAAGGACGCGCGATTCAAGTCGGGTGCGCGCATACGCGATGCGTTTGGGCGCACGTATACGATAGACTCGCTCACCCGCATAGACGGTATATCAGATGAAAACGCGGCGAAATTTACAAGCTTTATAGTAAAAGACTGCGCCGATATAGGGCGGCTTGTGCAGTTTGTCGAGGATTAAAGCATTAAACGAAAGGAGCAAATGAAAATGGATAAACTGATTGCTCGCGCAATGGAAAAGATGGTTCATTTTTATAACGGAAATAAGCATGATGTGCGCCACTTTATAAAGGTGCATTCCTATGCCGCAATGATAGGTAGCCTTGAGGGACTGGATGACGATACGCAGTTGACGCTGGAGCTGGCAGCCATAGTGCATGACATTGCATGCCCGCTGTGCCGCGAAAAGTACGGCAATGCCGACGGTAAGCATCAGGAAGAGGAAGGTCCCGCATTGGCGCGCAAGTTCTATCAGGAGCTTGGCGATGTCGATGAAAAGCGCATCGAGCGCATAGCGTATATGGTCGGCCATCATCACACGTATACCGATGTGGACGGCATTGATATGCGCATACTCCTGGAGGCCGACTTCCTGGTAAATGCCGATGAGGGCAATGTGCATAAGCCCGCAATAAGGCAAATGCGCGAGCATGTGTTCCGCACTGAGAGCGGTATACGCCTGCTCAACTCCATCTATGCGCTGTTGGATGACTAAATCGAAAAGTAAAAGGATTGGCTTAAGTCAAAACTCGACTTGAGCCAATCCTTTTTTATGCCTTATCAAAATATCACATATCCCAACAGTACGCCTATCATCAGCAGTGCCGCAATCACTACCACCGTAACGCCCACGCCTACCAGTATGCGTATGCGCTTTTCGCGGCGGCGGCTTTGGCGGCGCGCTGTCTGCATGCGCATTTCCTCGCGCTTTTCTTCATAGCGTTCGCGGCGGTTAAGCTGACGATCAAACGTCGCCCAATTGTCGGATGGCGAAGCATCGCGTAAGGCTGCAAATACGCGCTCGCGACCGCGCATGCAGCGTGCACAGGTGTGACTTTCAGCGGAGTTGAGCCTGCCGCATACGCATAGCCATCTATTGCCCTGCATTTGCGGATAGCATACGGCGTCCTGACCCGCCACGCCGCGCAGTCGGTCGCGCCGCCTTCCGGGCGGCTCGGGCGTAAAGTCGTATTCGACAATTTCAGAATCGTCCTGCGTCCAGCTACGGCTGAAGTCCGCAAACGCCACCTCGGTCGGCTCAAACGCTATATCGGCGGCGGCGGGTATCTCGCCCGCCACGGTCAGCTGAGCGCGCGTGTGCGGCATTATGCGCATGCCGTCAAATACCACATCGGCATCACAGAGTGTCTTTCCCATTTCGCTTATCCAATGTGCGCAGCCCTCAACGCGGCGTATCGGATGCTCGCCCACGTTGATTATATCCAAATATCCGCGGCAGCGACCGCGGTCATCGGACAGCACCTCGGTATGAGTCACCTCTATGGGACAAGTCAGGTCTATCTTCATTCGCTTCGCCGCCTTTTAAGTTAATCTGTCTTTTTATCATTATACCGCAAATCGGCGCTCTGTGCAGCTGTATTTACAGGTATTTTTAGTTTATTCGAGAATTGAAGGATTGATTGAAGGCAGTATGTATGCTATGCTCGTGATATAATTTTATTCGGAGGCGGTATGCTATGTGGCTTATGGCTATGGCGGCGGTTGCCGCGTATTTTATCAAGGGACTATGCGGCTTTGCCAATACGCTGGTATTTTCAAGCATAGTCGGATTTGCCGCCGACAATGTAAGCATATCGCCTATCGAGTTGCTTTTAGGATATCCGAGCAATGTGATTGTCGCGCTCAAGGAAAGACATTCTGTCGACCCGAAGGTATGCATTCCCCTATCGGCATTGGTGCTTATCGGCAACATACCGGGCATATTACTGCTCAAAAACGCGGACACGGACATAATCAAGTGCTTATTCGGCATAGTGATTGTAGCGTTGGGCATTGAGATGCTTTTGCGCGAGCGCGGCACTTCGCATATGAAGCCAAGCCGCGTACTATTGGGCATAACGGGACTATTATCCGGACTTTTATGCGGTCTATACGGTGTAGGCGCGCTATTGGCAGCGTATATGAGCCGCGTAACGGATGATGCGAGCGCCTTTCGCGGCAATCTATGCATTATATTCATTGTGGAAAACACATTCCGTATAATTGCGTACTCGGCTACGGGCATAATCACGCCGGACACGGTAAGACAAGCGGTTATGCTACTACCGGCAATGGCTTTAGGGCTATTCATAGGGCTCAAGTGTGGCGATCGCGTACGCGCAAGCGCAGTCAAGCGCATTGTCACGATAATGCTTATCTTATCGGGGATTACGCTATTTATGGGCAGTGCGGCGGCGGTTTTCACAAACTGAGCTTGTAATGCGTTTAGAAAAGTGTTATCATACACCTGCACAATTGCATATATGCCGCAAGGGTGCTCCGCCGATTTTGCGCGGAGTGAAAAGGGAAAGCGGTGCAAAACCGCTGCAGCCCCCGCTACTGTAAGGTGGACGAACGCGTAAACACAAAACCACTGGCGCAAGCCGGGAAGGGACGCGCGAGGATGATGCCAAGCCAGGAGACCTGCCCGTGTGTGCTCATCCGTCTTTCCTCGGCGGGAGGAAAGGCTAAGTTTTGTCATTAAAAAACCGCCGCTTTGGCGGTTTTTTAATGGCAAAACAGGATTTATATGCGTGCGGACGGCTATGCTGTCCAACACATATGCGGCGATTGCCGCGGGGCTTATGCCCAAAGGAGGTTTTCACCATGTCCCACAAGCTAAGCGTTATTTTCTCGCTTATGCTGGCGCTTGCGATAGCGCTATGCCCCATCTGCGCAATGGCAGACAGCACCGAGTCGGTTGAAGTTATCGATGCGCTTGGTCGTGCGGTTACTATCGATTCCGTACCCGAGAAGATCGTATCGCTCTCCCCCAGCAACACTGAGATACTATTTGCTCTGGGTGTAGGCGACAAGGTTATCGGCGTTGATTCGTACAGCGACTATCCCGAGGAAGCCGCCGCCATCGAGAACAAGGTTGGCGACTATGCGGGTCCCAACGTCGAGCTGATAATCTCGCTTGAGCCCGACATCGTATTTGCTGACAACACCATTCAGCAGGACGCTATCGACCAGCTTGACGCTCTGGGCATCAAGGTAGTCAGCGTAACCGGCTCGACCTACGACGACGTACCCGCGGCAATCGAGATGGTTGCGCAGTGTGTAGGCGCCGATGCGACCGAGGTACTTGCCACCATGGAAGCCACCAAGGAAGCCGCCATTGCGATGGTACCCGAGGAAAGCGAAAACCCGTCCGTATACTTTGCTCTGAGCTACGGCGAATACGGCGACTGGACCAGCGGCAAGGGCACTTTTGTCGACGACATACTTTCCATGCTAGGCGCCGTGAACGTAGGCAGTGATCTGGGCGAAGGCTGGCTGAGCATTTCGGTCGAAAAGCTACTCGAATGCGATCCCGACATCATTCTGATACCCGGCGATGAGAGCATGGTTGAGGCGTTTAAGTCCGACGCCACCTACGCCGAGCTAAGCGCCGTCAAGAACGGCACCGTCTACGCTGTAGACGCGAACATGTCCCAGCGTCCCGGCCCGCGCATTGCCGACGCCATGATGGAGTTCGCAACCATCCTCTACCCCGAATCCGCCGAGCAGGCTGCGGCTTAATCTTAGCAGCATTGGCGCGTTCCGTTTGACGGAGCGCGCCTTTTTTGGGGAGTACGCGCTTTCTTTTTGAAAAAAGAAAGCTGCAAAGAAAAACTTAGCTGCCTTCGGCCTTTCTGATGTAGTGTTGCGTGAACGCAGCAAGGGAACGCGCTTTCTTTTCGGGAAAAGAAAGCTGCAAAGAAAAGCCGTTCGCCTTCGGCCTGTTCTAATGCAGCATTGCTGTAAGCAGGCAAGAGGGAACGGATATATATTGGAAG
>CAYTOU010000228.1:0-4163 GCA_964439295.1 uncultured Oscillospiraceae bacterium | reverse complement strand
CAAATAGTATTATACTCATTTTACCAAACCACATGCCCGCTTGCAAGCGAACATAATGCTAACTTGAAGCGGGGGAGCATATAAATCGCAAAAGAAAAACCGCGGGATCATCTTCGACACATCGAAAATAATCCCGCGGCATAAATCTAAAGGTCTACGCTATCTGTCTTCTCTAAAGTACGCCATGCCCAAACTCTGCGGCGGCTGATCCTCGCGCTTCTTGCGTATGCTGGTGAATATCAGCACGATTATCGTAAATACGTAGGGCAGCATCTTGAGCAGCGGCTTTGTTGCCATCGTTACGTTAATCCAGCTTATGTTGGATATGTAGCTACTGCAGCTGAATAGGAAGCCGAATATCGCCGAACCGATAATGGTCATATGCGGGCGCCACAGCGCGAATATAACCAGCGCCACGGACAGCCAGCCCAGACCTTCCAGGCTCTTGTACGCCTCGGCAGAGGCCATGTAGTCGATTATGTAGTAGAATCCGCCCAAGCCCGCAATGCCGCAGCCCAGGCAGGTCGCGCCGTACTTGTAACGGCTTACGTTTACGCCCATAGCATCGGCGGTCGCCGGACTCTCACCGACCGCGCGCAGATGCAGACCGACCTTTGTGCGGAACAGCACAAACGATGCAACCGTCGCGATAATCACGGCCATGAAGAACATTACGCCCATGTACTGCAGCGAATCGGTTCTATTGGCGAAAGGCCAACGATACAGCATCTTGGGTCCTACCAGATACACGGTCTCGTCCATGTCGGCCATTATGACCTTCATAAGACCTACGCCGAACGTGGTCATTGCAAGACCGGTAACGTTCTGATTGGCGCGCAGCGATACGGTCAGAAAACTGAATATCAGTCCCATCAGCATGCCCATTACCAATGAACCCAGTATGCCCAATGTGACAATCATGAACGAGGGCAAAGAGGACTGTGCGATCATGTTTAGCACCAGACATCCGCCTGCGCCGCCCATGCACATTACGCCGGGTATGCCCAGGTTCAACTGACCGGCCTTTTCGGAAAGTATTTCACCGGTTGAGCCGTACATAAAAGTTGCGCCAAAGGCAAGCGAGTCGATCAAAAAGTTAAGCCAGACGCTCATTTTATGCCCTCCTTGACAGCATTGCGCGACCTGCCGCGCAGCCTTACCTTGTAGTTGATGAAGAATTCAGAGCCGATTATGAAGAAGAGTATTATGCCCACGATTGCGTCGGGTATGGCGCTACTGACGTTGAAGTCCTGCGAAACCTGCGCCGCGCCCTGATTGAGCAGCGTAATCAGTCCGCTTGTAATCAGCATGACTAGGGGATTAAAGTGCGCCAGCCACGATACCATTATCGCGGTAAAGCCCTGACCGCCTATTGATTCGGTGGTTATGCTCTGGTCCAGACCCGCGCCTATCAAAAAGCCGGTCAGACCGCACAGCAAACCGCTGACTATCATAGTGCGTATGACGATCTTGGTCACATTCATGCCGCTGTACTGCGCGGTGCGCGTGCTGACACCGACGACCGAAATCTCATAGCCCTGCTTGCTGTAGTTGAGGTATATGTATAGACCCACGGTCAGAAGCAGCGAAATAAGTATAATCAGGAAGTAGTCGTGAATGGGGGAGGGCAACCTTCCGTAAGAGAGCTTGCCCAAAGAAGAAGAGCCGCTCGGTACCCAAATCACAAGGAAATAGCTGACGAAGTAAGTAGCGACGTAGTTCATCATCAGGGTGAACAGCGTCTCGTTTGTGTTCCACTTGGCCTTGCATATGGCCGGAATGACCGCCCAAATCGCGCCGCATATAAGTGCAGCAATCAGCATGAGTATCAGCAGCAGCCATTCGGATATCTGACCGCCCAGATAGAACGCAACGGCGATAGCGCCCCATACGCCCATGAGCGTCTGACCTTCCGCGCCGGTATTCCAAAAGCGCATCCGGAATGCCGGAGTAACAGCCAGCGATATGCACTGCAGCACGGCCATGTTCTTAAAGAACTTCCACATCTTGCGGGGCGTGCTGAACGAGCTCTTTATGAGGAAGCTGGTATAGAATTCGAATATGCTCTTTTCACCGCTGCGAAGCTTGTCGCTGAGGATGAACGCGACTATGCCGCATACAATCAGACCCAGCACGACTGCCGCAATGCGTATGAGCCATGACTTTAAGGTCGATATGTTTGCGCGTCGGGAAAGTTGAATCAGCGGCTCGCGTACGGTCGCATTCTTCTTTTCACTCATCACGCATCCTCCTTTATGGTC
Organism: uncultured Oscillospiraceae bacterium; assembly: GCA_964439295.1. Taxonomy (GTDB): domain Bacteria; phylum Bacillota; class Clostridia; order Christensenellales; family Aristaeellaceae; genus Fimadaptatus. The sequence continues at coordinate 1,902 of CAYTOU010000228.1, read as the reverse complement.
GTATCTGTCTTGGTCATAAGTAAGCCGATCTCTTCTTTAGTGGCGGTGCGGGCATCCAGTATGCCGGTCACCGAGCCGGAGTTAATTACCATAATGCGGTCGCACAGCTCCAGCAGCACGTCCAGATCCTCGCCGACGAATATAACCGCAACGCCCTTTTCCTTCTGCTTATTGAGCAGGTTGTAAATCAGGTACGAAGAGTTGATATCCAGTCCGCGTACCGGGTATGCCGCCATAAGCACCTTGGGCGTGAACGCGATTTCGCGTCCAACGAGTACCTTCTGTATGTTACCGCCGGACAGCTTGCGCACCGGTACGTTGACGCCGGGCGTGTTGACTTCCAGCTCCTCGATTATCTCCTCGGCCTGCGCACGCGGCTTCTTGCGGTCGACAAAGCCCGCATGTCCCTTGCGGTAACTGCGCAGCATCATGTTGTCGGTTATGCCCATGCTGCCGACCAGACCCATGCCCAAGCGATCCTCGGGCACGAAGGAGAGGTGTATGCCCAGCGCGCGTATCTGCTGCGGCGTCTTGTCGCGCAATGAGAGTATCTCATCCTCGCGGAAGAGCACATCGCCGCTGTTTACCATCTTGCGAACCTCGGCGGGCGTCTTGCCTTTGAAGGACACCGGCTTTCCGTCCGGGTCGTGGAAGCTGTCCTTTTCGGCCAGCTCGCGCACCTGCTTCATGGACTTGTGGAAGAATGTGACGGGCTGATCCTTCTTGGGATTGCTGAACGTGATTTCGCCGCTTTCGACGGGCTGCAGTCCGGTTATTGCCTCGAGCAGTTCCTTTTGACCGCTGCCCGCGATACCGGCTATGCCGAAAATTTCGCCGCCGTTTACGGTGAAGCTCACGTCCTTGACCACATAGCGCCCTTCATCGTTTTTGCAATTCAGGTGCTTTATGTATAGACGCGGCACGGCGTTCTTGGGCAGCTTGCGCTCTATGTTCAGCGATACCTTCTTGCCCACCATCATCTCGGTCAGCTGGCTTTCGTTGGTATCCTTTGTATCAACCGTGCCCACATGTTCACCCTTGCGCAGTATGGCGACTCGGTCGGAAACGGCGAGCACCTCGTGCAGCTTGTGGGTGATTATGATAATGGACTTGCCGTCCTCTTTCATCTTCTTTAGAACGACAAAAAGACGATCGATCTCCTGCGGCGTCAGTACCGCCGTGGGCTCGTCCAGTATCAGTATATCCGCGCCGCGGTAGAGCGTCTTGATAATCTCGACGGTCTGCTTTTCGGATACGGACATGTCGTATATCTTTTTCTGCGGCTCAATGTGAAAGCCATATCTATCGGCAATTGCAGAAACCTGCTCGTTGACATCCTTCAGATTGTAGCGTCCTTCTTCCTTGACGCCCAAGACGATGTTCTCCGAAGCCGTGAACAGATCCACCAGCTTGAAGTGCTGATGTACCATGCCGATTTTAAGTGCATATGCATCTTTGGGAGAACGGATGACAACTTCCTGACCGTTCATAAAAATGTGACCTTCATCGGGATAGTAAATGCCGGCCAGCATGTTCATCAAGGTTGTCTTGCCACAGCCGTTTTCGCCCAAAACTGCCAAAATTTCGCCCCGGTATACATCCAGGTCGACCGACTTATTTGCGACGATACTGCCAAAGGTCTTGGTGATGCCGCGCATGCTCAGTGCGATTTGCTTTTGCACGTTCTGCTTTGCCTCCGATCAGATAGTCTCTACATTGAATTATGGCATCCTAGGGGAATCACATATATTATACACTCGATTCCCGAAGGCTGCCATACAAATTGTCTTAAATATTATTCTGCTCCCCGGGTAGGGGAGCAGAATTTTTTGCGGATTGGAATTATTAGAACATGCTGTTGAGCAGCTCGATGCCGTCGATCTGTACGTTGAAGTACGGAGC
>CAYTOU010000227.1:0-4163 GCA_964439295.1 uncultured Oscillospiraceae bacterium | reverse complement strand
CCACCAGTCGCGGTAGCCGGCGCGGGTGGGGTGGATGGGGTTGGACATAAAGAGGGCGTAGTCGGTTGGAGTGACTGAGAGCATGGATGCATCGTTCCATAGATCGATTGCGCCTATGTTCCACTTGGCTGAAAGCTCGTGAAGACGGGCTACCATGCGCGCGTATAGATCCGCGCCCGGTATGCCCGAGTATCGCGTGCCGGTAAAGAAGATTATAGGGCAGCCAAATACCCGCCGCGCATAGGCGATTATGTACTCAATCGCGCCCGTTATCGTGCCCGTGTCAAACTGGGTGGGATCAAACCCGCGCGCTATTTCGCCTAATGGCATCTGCTGAGTCGCGTCGTTAGTCGATAGCTGGCATATGAACGCGTCCGGCTTGAGCGTTTTGTCTATGGTCTTCATGCGCGCTATGTACGATGAGCCGCCGTCGCCCTGCCGCTCGACAAGCGTCGTGCCCGAGACAGCTTCTTTAACGATGTTCACGCCGTCAATCTTGCCTAAAAAGTCCGCCATAGACTCGCCTAATGAGTCCGAACCGTATACTACCGAACTGCCCAGGAATATGATCGCCTTGCCCTTGAGCGGACTTGATGGGTTGGGCGCGGTCGCGGCTAAACTGTACTTTTCGCTGTTGCCCGGAAGCTGAGCAACCATCTGTTCATACATGGCTCTTTCGTCCATATTGCCCCCTCCTTAATTGCCTAAAGTATACTTTTTATCGAGTATAGCACCGACATATCATATTTGCAATACAAATCGGTAACGCGAAAATATCCCTCAAAAACGCATAATCGGTCATCAATGTAACATTTTCGGGAGTGTACTTTAGGGCGCATATGTGGTAGAATAATTGTAGCGATTCATGGAGTCTTTTCCCGTTTAATTCATAAATAGTGAATGTCGAGTGGGTAACGACTATGAGTGAATCACCGGTAACGCATAGGGGCTTAAGTTAGTTCAGCGTTGAACAAAGACCGCCCGATGCGCCGGTAAATGTCTGACTTACATACAGAATTTGGAGGAGATCTGTCATGAAGAATTACGAGTTCTGGTTTGTAGTCGGTTCGCAGCTGCTGTATGGTGAGGACGTGCTCACCACCGTTGCCAACCGTGCCCAGGAAATGGCCGACAAGCTCTCTGCCGTGCTGCCCTATCCGCTCAAGTATAAGGTAACGGCAAAGTCCAGCGCCGAGATCACCGCTGTTGTCAAGGAAGCCAACTATGACGACAACTGCGCGGGCATAGTGACCTGGTGCCACACCTTCAGCCCGTCCAAGATGTGGATTGCGGGACTGGATATGCTGCAGAAGCCCTGGCTGCACTTTGCGACCCAGTACAATCGTGAAATCCCCAACGAAGAGATCGACATGGACTTCATGAACCTGAACCAGGCCGCACACGGCGACCGCGAGCACGGCTTCATGGGTGCGCGTCTGCGCAAGCCGCGCAAGGTAATAGCGGGCTTCTGGCAGGATGAGGATGTGCAAAAGCGCATAGGCACCTGGATGAAGACTGCCATAGGCTATGCCGTATCCAAGAGCATGAAGGTCATGCGCTTTGGCGACAACATGCGCGATGTTGCCGTAACCGAAGGCGACAAGGTCGAGGTACAGAAGAAGCTGGGCTGGGAAGTCAACACCTGGGCTGTAGGCGATCTGGTAAAGGAAATGAACGCGGTGACCGAGAGTGAAATCGACGAGCTGATGGAAGTATACCGTCAGAACTACGACTTCGCGACCGACAACATCGACGCCATCCGCTATCAGGCACGCGAAGAAATCGCGATGAAGAAGATGCTGGATCGCGAGGGCTGCCGCGCGTTCTCCAACACGTTCCAGGATCTGTACGGCATGGAGCAGCTGCCCGGTCTGGCAAGCCAGCACCTGATGGCGCAGGGCTACGGCTACGGCGGCGAGGGCGACTGGAAGGTTTCCGCTATGACCGCCATACTCAAGGCCATGGGCGAAAACGGCAACGGCGCTTCCGCGTTCATGGAAGACTACACCTATCACCTTGTTAAGGGTCAGGAGTACTCTCTGGGCGCACACATGCTCGAGGTTTGCCCCTCTGTCGCATCCGCTCGTCCGCGCATCGAGACCCATCCTCTGGGCATCGGCATGAACGAAAAGGATCCCGCGCGTCTGGTATTCGAAGGCAAGGCCGGCAAGGGCGTTGTCGCAAGCCTTATCGACATGGGCGGTCGTCTGCGTCTGATCGTGCAGGACATCGAGGCCGTAAAGCCCATCATGCCCATGCCCAACCTGCCCGTTGCACGCGTAATGTGGCGCGCAATGCCCTCGCTGACCGAAGGCGTTGAGTGCTGGATAACCGCCGGCGGCGCGCATCACACCGTACTGAGCTACGACGTAACTCCCGAGCAGCTCCACGACTGGGCCAACATGATGGAGATCGAGTACGTACACATCACCAAGGACACCACTGTTGAGTCTTTGGAGCACGAGCTCTTCCTGAACGACCTGGCTTGGAAGCTCAAGTGAGGAATAGATTATGAATCTTAAGAAAACTGCTCTGGGCATTGAATTCGGTTCAACCCGCATTAAGGCGGTTCTGCTGGACGAAAGCCACACCCCCATTGCGTCCGGCAGCTTTACCTGGGAAAACCAGCTGGTAAACGGCGTATGGACATACGGTCTGGACTACGCCACGCAGGGTCTTCAGAGCTGCTTCGCGGACCTCAAGCGCGACTTTGAAGAAAAGTTCTCGCAGAAGCTGACCACCGTCGGCGCGATAGGCATATCCGGCATGATGCACGGCTATCTGCCCTTTGACAAGGACGGCAAGCAGCTCGCCGAGTTCCGCACATGGCGCAACACCATGACCGGCGAGGCCGCCGAGAAGCTGACCGCGCTACTCAACTTCAACATACCGCAGCGTTGGTCCATTGCTCACCTATATCAGGCTATACTGAACAAGGAAGAGCACGTACCGGCTATAGCGCGTCTGACCACGCTGGCGGGCTACTTCCACTATCAGCTGACCGGCAAGCATGTACTGGGCATAGGTGAAGCGTCGGGCATGTTCCCGATCGACAGCTCTAAGCTGGACTACAACGAAGAGATGGTTCAGAAGTTCAACGCTCTGACCGGCATGGATCTACGCGCCATACTGCCCGTAGTACTCCCCGCCGGTGCGGAGGCGGGCAATCTGACTGCCGAAGGCGCGCTTCTTCTCGACCCGACCGGCGAGTTTGAAAGCGGCATACCCTGCTGCCCGCCCGAAGGCGACGCGGGCACGGGCATGGCGGCGACCAACTCGGTACGCGTACGCACGGGCAATGTATCGGCGGGCACTTCTGACTTTGCTATGATAGTCGTAGACAAGCCCCTAGGCGTACACCGCGAGATAGACATGGTCACCACGCCCGACGGTGCGCCCGTTGCTATGGTACACTGCAACAACTGCACCAGCGACATAAACGCCTGGGTAGGTCTACTCAAGGAGTTTGCCGAGGCTATTGGCGCGAAGATCGATTCCAACACGCTCTACACGATGCTCTTCAAAAAGGCCATGGAAGGCGATGCGGACTGCGGCGGGCTACTTAGCTACAACTATCTCTCCGGCGAAGGCGTTACCGACCTGAACTCCGGTCGTCCGATATTTGCGCGCACTCCGGATGCCAAGCTTTCGCTTGCGAACTTCATGCGCACGCATTTGCTTTCCGCGCTCGCCACGCTCAAGATCGGTCTTGACATACTGACCGGCGAAGAGCATGTAGCGATAGACAAGCTCTACGGTCACGGCGGCTTCTTCAAGACCCCCGAGGTCGGTCAGAAGCTACTCTCCGCTGCCGTTGGCGCGCCCGTATCCGTCATGGAAACCGCCGGCGAAGGCGGACCTTACGGCATGGCGCTCCTCGCCGCCTACAGCGCAAGCGGCGCTAAGAAGTCGCTCCCCGAATTCCTCGACACTGAGGTATTCGCCGGCGCGAAGTCCACTACCCTGACCGCCGACGACGCCGACCGCGCCGGTTTCGACGCCTTCCTCGCCTCTTACAAGAAGGCTCTACCGATGGAAAAGGTCGCTACTGAGGTCATCTAAGGGTACGGGGGAACGGGGGTACGATTCTTTCTTTGAAAAGAAAGAATCAAAGAAACTTTGATCTGCCTGCGGCCTTTCTGATGTGAGTGCGCTGTGAGCAG
>CAYTOU010000226.1:0-4164 GCA_964439295.1 uncultured Oscillospiraceae bacterium | reverse complement strand
GACGGGCGCGCCGGCGCGCTTTGCTGCGGCGCGACGTCCTCTGTCTGTACGCCGCGCGGACGGTTGTCCTGCGCGGTGCTTGCCGCTTGCGCGGCGCGCGCTTCGGCGGGTAGCTCGGGCAACTGCATCTGCGGACGGCTACTCTCGGGGTCTACGCCCAAAGGCAGTATGGGCTGATGCGCGCCCTGATATACGCGCCCGTATACCGGCGCGGCACTGCTGCGCGCAAACTCGGGCGGCGCCGAGAAGAGCGGCTCATCCGCCGACTGCACGCTTTCGGGCACATACCCTTCGGCATCCAGCGCGGTCGAGCGAACATCGTTTTGTATGGGCTGCGCGGACTGTACAGGGCGTGCGCTCTGCGCGGGCTGCACGGACTGCACCGGACGCGCGTTTTGACGCACGGGCTGTACCGCCACGGCGGGCTGCGCGTTTGCGGGTCTTACCGCGACAGGACGCGCCTCGTATGTCTGCACCTCGCGCTGCGTGTTGCGCGCGGCGGGCGCACTCTCGCGCGCGGGCCATACGTGCGTTTCACTCTGCATTATAATACGCCCACGCTCGCCCTGAGCGGCGCGCGTAGGTTGCGCAGTGCGCGCGGGCTGTGCGTTGTATGCGGGCTGCGCCTGAACGGGGCGCGCGTTTTGCGTGGGCATCTGACGCGCGGGCTGCGCCTGAACAGGGCGCGCGTTTTGCGTAGGCATCTGACGCTCGGGCTGCGCCGGGCGTGCGGATTGCGCCTGCGTACGGCGCTGCGCCTCAACCGGTGCGGCCTCGTATGTGCGCACAGGGCGCTGATCCTGTCTGGGTGCGCGCGCCGTGCGGGGCATTTCGTCCGCGCCTTCCAGCACACGGCGGTATCCGGCGTAGTGCTGTTTGGGCTGTTCCTTCTTAAACGGGCGCATAACCGCGCCGCGCGCGCGCCTGAGCGTGTTTAGCCATATATGATAGGGCTGCCAGCGCATCAGGTACACGGTATAATCGATAATAAGTCCCGCGACAATCAATATGAGCGCGATCCGCGCCCAGTTGTCCGAAAACCATGGCATGAATTCGTTCTGGCCGCCGCTGGCAAGCATCGACCACAGCCAGTTGTATATAATCTGCATCCAGCTTAGCAGCGCCGAAAACAGCCATCCGGTAAAGCCATTTAATGACATGTGTTACTCCTTTGTGCGTGCGCGCTTGCGCGCTTCGCTAGCCGTTAGCTGTTAGCGGTTAGCGGTTAGCTTTAGTTAGAATGCGGGGGACGTTAGAGGGACTAGGGATTAGGGAATAGGGAATAGATTGAGTTAGTGTGCGGGGAACGCCGTAACTTAGCCCCCAAAAAGCCGTCCCTGAAAGGGAAGGTGCCCGCCTCAGCGGGCGGAAGGGTTTCTCTCGCGTCGATTAGCAAAAAGTTGCGGTTGAAGAGCTTTCTTGCGCGGCGCATACTCATCCGAGTTGTATAACCCTTCCACCGCTTGCGCGGTCCCCCTTCCCTTTCAGTGAAGGCTTTATGTTAGTGCGAAAGTAGCTTTTCATAACTAATATTCCATTGCCGATTTCAAGCTTTGCGCACCTTATTGACGCTATATAATGTTAGAATGCTAATCACTCAGCATTCTAACTCAAGCTAACAGCTAACCGCTAACAGCTTCTCCCGCTTCCCCCGCTTCCACCGTCACCTCAACCGTTGCCGGTTCGATCTCCACTTGCAGCTCGTCGCCGCCTTCTATTACGCATTCCAGCGGTACATCGTGCGTGCCGGCCTTTAGTCCGGACACGTCGGCGTACAGCGTTATGTTGCTGCGCTCAAGCGCGGTTATCTGCGAGTAAGGTCCCGTGACAGTGACCGAGAATGTGCTCTTGTCGTCCGGCTCGGCGGTAAGTCCCTCTTCCACAGTGCCTTTAAGCGTGGCGCTGACCTTTTCTATCGTGCGGGTCAGTTCCTTTTCGCTTATGTGTATTGTGACCATGACCTCTTCGGTGGACAGCGAGCGCATATCGCTCTGGCGGTTCACGCGGGTGGACTTGGTGGTCGTGGTGCGCATATTGCTTACGTTAATCGAATAAATCTGCACGGTATCCAGCGAGTCTAGGAACTTCTGCGATCCGGCGACCGCGATTTCGGCGGGCTGCACCTCGACCGAGTCTATCTGATATCCGCTGGGCACAGAGCCGGTGAGTATCTTGGCCTGATCTGTTTCGACCGGCACGCTCTTTTGCGGATATATGTCCACGCTGGTTATGACCGAGCTGCTGGACAGCGACAGCGTGGGGTAATCGATCTCATTCTGATCCTCGTCAAGCAATGTGAACGACACTGCGCGGGTAATCGTGCCGGTGGTCGTAACATCGGTCAGATCCATTACCGCGCGGGCATTCGTCACCTGCTCGACCAGCGACTTGGGTCCGCTTATAGTTATAATCGAGGGGTTGCTCGTGGGCTGCGAGTAGGACTTGTTCTCCGTATCCGCGCCCTTTAGCTGCACCTCAACCTGCACATTGCGCTTTTCCAGCTCGTCCACGTTAATGGTGACCGAGTCGGGGTAAATGCCCGTGACCTCGCCATACACCGTGGACGCGGTCAGCGGCACGGTCTGTTCGCCTGTTTCGCGCACGCGCGACAGATCCAGCTCCACGCGCACGTTGTTGCTTGTGATTTTATAGTAGTCGCTTTGAGTGACCTCGACCGACACGCGCACCTGCGGCAGCGTATCGCTCAGCGATTCGACGACCGCGAAATCGCGGCTATCGAATGTGGATTGATTGCTTACGGTCACGTATAGGTTGGTAAGCGTACGCTCTCGTGTTATTGTCGAGTCATTGGTCAGCACATAGCTCCACAGACCCAACGCCAGCACCAGCGAAAACACCTTAAGCCAGAAGTCATCGAGCAGCCAGCGTTTGAGCAATCCGGGCACTTTCTTTAACGCGTTCAATATTGCCTTCATTCGCCGTGCCTCCGTTTCAGCAGCTGCTTAAGCGCGCTGGGCTGTGGCTGACCGTAAATCTTATGCAGTATTTCGCCAAGAGCCTTGCCGTCCAGGTAGCGCGACAGTTTGCCGCCGCGCGCCATGGATATTACGCCGGTCTCTTCGGACACGATGAGCGCGATTGCGTCGGTGGTTTCGGTCACGCCAATGGCCGCGCGATGGCGTGTGCCTAAGTCGCGGCTGATCGACTGGTCATCGGTCAGCGGCAGTATGCACGCCGCGGCGTACACGCTTTCGCCGCGCACGACGACCGCGCCGTCATGCAGCGGGGTATTGGGCTCGAATATGTTCTCGATGAGCGGCGCGGATATGCGCGCATCGATAAGCGTGCCGCTTTCGATTACGTCCTTAAGTCCGGTCTTGCCCTCGATAACTATCAGCGCGCCCACGCGCCTGCGCGCCAGGCGGGTCATAGCGTCCACGAATGAATCGACAATGCGCTCTATCTCAAGATCGTTTGATTTGGCGCGCGTCTTGCCTATCAGGTGGCCGCGGCCTATCTGCTCCAGCGCGCGCCTGAGTTCGGGCTGAAACAGTACGACCAGCAGCACCGCGCCTGTATTAATCAGCTGCACCAGCACCCAATTGAGCGCGCGCAATCGCACTGTCGCCGACACCCATGTCACAATCAGCATTATTATTAGTCCCTTTAAAACCGACGAGCCGCGCGTTTGTTTAGTAAAACGCAGCAGCTGATATATAAGTACCGCCACGATAAATATATCCAGCGCGTCGCGCCAGTCCGGACGGTAGAATACATTCCAATACAGATCAGTTATCTGTTCCCAAAGCCATTCCAATATATCACCCTCTTAAGCCAATAAGCCAACACATCTCCCTCTGACAATATTATAGTATACTTTTGTCCCGTGCGAAACCCTTATTTGAAAGAAATACTCGTCATATTGTTGACGTTTTTTCCACAATTGGGTGCGATTTGCGGTTAGCGGTTAGCCGTTAGCGGTTAGCTTTAGTTAGTAGTGCGGAGTTGCGTTAGAGGGACTAGGGAACAGGGATTAGGGAATAGGTTGAGTTAGAATGCGGGGGTACGCCGTAGCTTAGCCCCAAAAGCCGTCCCTGAAAGGGAAGGGGGACCGCGCAAGCGGTGGAAGGGTTATACAATACGGTATGTGCATGTATTGCGCAAGAATGGAAACTTCCATTGTTGCTTATTGTTAACCGCCAC
>CAYTOU010000225.1:0-4201 GCA_964439295.1 uncultured Oscillospiraceae bacterium | reverse complement strand
GACGGAGCCGAAAACGCGGATGATTATATGGATTACGACACGGCGCTATCCATATTCGAATATCTGGTATGGCAGGTGGCGGGGGAGTATGATATTGCAGACGCAGCTTAAATAATACATATACTAATTGACTTAAAATACCGAATGCGCTATACTTTGGCTATGGTAGACTTCATAAAAAAGCGAGGTAGTGATATGTCTAACACATTCCTTAAGACGCCGCCCATGGGCTGGAACAGCTGGGACTGCTACGGCGCCAGCGTACGCGAGGACGAAGTGCTCGCCAATGCGCGCTTCATGGCGGACAACCTAAAGCAATACGGCTGGGAATACATCACCGTTGACATACAGTGGAGCGAGCCCGGCTCTCTGGGCACCGATTACCGCAATCTGCCCAAACTGTGCATGGACGAATACGGCCGTCAGATTCCCGCCCCCAACCGCTTCCCGTCGGCAAAGGACGGCGCGGGCTTTAAGCCGCTGGCCGATAAGGTTCACGCGATGGGTCTCAAGTTCGGCATTCATATACTGCGCGGCATACCGCGTCAGGCGATATACGCCGACTGCCCGGTAATGGGCACCGAGTACACCGCGCGCGACATTGCCAAGGGCGACAACCTCTGCCCGTGGAACATGGACATGTACGGCGTTAACCCCGACCATCCGGGCGCACAGGCGTATTACGATTCCATATTCAATCTCTATGCCGAGTGGGGCGTGGATCTGGTCAAGGTGGACGACATGGCGCATATGCCCTACTTCTGGACCAAAGGCGACTACTACAGCGGCGAGGCGCACCTGATTCGCAATGCCATAGACAAGTGCGGCCACAACATGGTATTCTCCTCTTCACCCGGAATGTACTCCTTGGACGCCGCCGACACCGTCACTGAGTGCTGCAACATGTGGCGCATATCCAACGACTTCTGGGACGACTGGCGCGCGCTGGATGAGATGTACGACCTGCTCACCAAGTGGCTGCCCCACATGAGCGAAGGTCACTATCCGGATGCCGATATGATACCGATAGGGCACCTGTCCGTGCGCTCCAACAGCGATTGGAACAAGCCGCGCATGACCAACTTCACCCACAACGAGCAGCACTTCCTCATGTCGCTGTGGTCTATTGCGCGCTCGCCCATGATACTGGGCTGCGACATGCCGGGCATGGACGACTTTACACTGTCGCTTTTGACCAACGCGTATATAATCGGCGTAAACCAGCACTCCAGCGGCACCCGCATGCTCTTTAAGCGCGACAGCATTGGCGCGTGGGCGTGCGAAACCGACGAGGGCGCATGCATTGGTCTATTCAATCTGGACAACGCCACCCGTGCCGCCGCGATCACGCTGGAGGAAGCGGGTATCGAGGGCGAATACGATGTGACCGACGCATGGACGGGCGAAAAGGTCATATGCTCCGACGGCATGCTGCTTAAAAAGCTGGGCGCGCATGAGGGCACTCTGCTGCGCTTAAAGCGCAAGGCGTAATCCCCCCCAAATCATGTATACGTAATGCAAATTATTTGCATTTTGAGCGCGCAAGTGTCTATGCGCTATTGACAATTGGGCAGCACAATACTATAATCGCAAATGGATTGCATTAAGCCGCGCGGCATATGCCGCGCGGCAATTTTTAAAGGCACCGGAAAGGCAAGGACAAATCGAAAGGATGCTTAAACGAAAACTGATTGCGCTTTTTCTATGCGCGGCACTTTGCATTACATGTGCGCCGTGCGTGGCGGAAGGTGAGGACTACGAGATACTGACGTCGTTTTACCCGATGTACCTGCTTACGATAAACGTGGCGGGCGGCATAGACGGCGTACATGTGACCAACATGGCCGAGCAAAACGTGGGGTGTCTACACGACTACACGCTGCGCACGGGCGACATGCGCAAGATACATGCCGCCGATGTGGTCATTATAAACGGCGCGGGCATGGAAAGCTTTACCGACAAGATACTGGAGGATCAGCAAAAGCCTGTAATAGTCGCAAGTGACGGTATAGAGCTAATATACGATGACGATGATCACGACGAGCACGAGCACGATCACGAAAGCGAAGACCACGATCACGGCAGCGAAAACGCGCACATATGGATGTCGCCCAAGCAGGCGATAAAGCAGGTGGAAAACATAGCCGCAGGGCTTATCGAGCAAGACCCCGCACATGCCGCGCAGTACCGCGAAAACGCGGACAACTATATACAAAGGCTCAACACACTTGATGAGCAGGTGACCGAGCTACTCAAAAACGTGCAGGGCGCGCAGATAGTCACGTCGCATCCGGCGTTTGAGTATCTGGCGCGCGATTACGGCATCGACATAGTCGCGTCATTGGGTCAGGAGCCGGGCGAAATGCCGCGCACGCGCGATATGGCAAATCTATGCGATGAGGTGCGCGAGATGAACATACGCGCGCTGTTTGTCGAAAAGGCGTATTCCGAGCGCGCCGCCGAATTACTTTCACGCGAAACCGGAATAAAGATATACGAGCTGGACTCACTTACCAGCGGGGACATGGACGCGCAGGCATACGAGCGGCAGATTCTTGCCGATGCCACGACACTTAAGGAGGCACTGGAAAATGCCGATACATGAGGGCAAATGCGACCTATGCCGCATAGAAATGGACAACGTATGCGTGCGCCGCGGGCACAGCGTGCTGCTTAAGGACATAAACCTACACATACACTGCGGCGAACTGACCGCGCTGATAGGACCCAACGGCGCGGGCAAGACAACACTACTCAAGGCGCTAATGGGCACAATACCGCATGACGGCAGCATAGTACACCTAAAGCACGACGGCAGCAAGCTGACGCAGGTGCGCGTGGGCTACGTGCCGCAGCGCCTGGACATGGACACCGACACGCCGATAAGCGTAATCGACCTGGTGCAGGCGGCGACGGGCGGGCGTCCGGCGTGGCTGGGCGCATCGCGCGCGCAGAAGGAAAGCGCGAAAAAGCTGCTTTCGGTCACGCATGTGGAGAACCTACTTAACAGGCGCGTGGGCGCGCTTTCGGGCGGCGAACTGCAGCGCGTTTTACTGGCGCTGGCGCTTGACCCCATGCCAGACCTACTGATACTGGACGAGCCCATATCGGGCATGGATCAAAACGGTGTGGACATGTTCTACAGCATGGTTGAGGGCTTGCTCAAAAAGCGGCACATGGCGATACTGCTTGTATCGCACGATTTCGACATGGTACGCCGCCATGCGCAGCGCGCGGTACTTATAAAGGGCACTGTCCTATGTGACGGCACGCCGGATGATGTATTTGCGTCCGACGAGTTCATAAGCGTATTCGGTAGGATTGGGGGCGCGCGAGCATGACTGACATACTGAAGTTTTTGCCGTTTGAGTGGTGCCAATACGGCTTTATGAACATTGCTTTGATTGCTGTCATACTGATTTCGCCGGCCCTGGCGCTCATGGGCACTATGGCCGTATCCGGGCGCATGGCGTTCTTTTCGGACGCGCTTGGGCACAGCGCGCTTACCGGCATCGGCATAGGCATTGTATTGGGCTTAAGCAATCAAATGCCGGCGGCAGTCGCATTCGGTATAATATGGGCGCTCCTACTTATACTTGTCAAGCAGCGCGGTTCTGCCTCCGCGGACACTGTCATAAGCGTATTTTCATCGACAACCATGGCGTTAGGTCTACTCATAATGGCGGGCGAAGGCGGGCTTGCGAAGTACGAAGGCATGCTTGTGGGCGACATACTGGGCGTAACGGGCAGCGACATACACATTCTTCTAATCGTAGTGATAGGCGTATGTGCGTACTGGTTCATCATGTACAACCGCATGCTACTTTGCAGCGTGAACACCGACTGGGCGCGCAGCCGCGGCATCAATGTACGCATGGTTGAGTGCATATTCGCGGTCGTGATGGCGATTGTGGTCATGCTATCGATACAATGGGTGGGCACGCTCCTAATCAACTCCCTGCTAATCCTCCCCGCCGCCGCTTCGCGAAATATCTCCGGCAACAGCCGCCGCTACACTTTGCTTGCAGTAGTAATAAGTCTGGTCTCCGGCGTAACCGGCCTAATACTCTCCTTCTATCTAAACACGAGCGCCGGCGCCGCTATCGTACTCTGCTCCGCCGCGATTTACTTTATCACTTTGGCCATACGTGTGGTGATGGGGGGAGCTGTTAGCCGTTAGCGGTTAGCTGTTAGCTTTGAG
>CAYTOU010000224.1:0-4220 GCA_964439295.1 uncultured Oscillospiraceae bacterium | reverse complement strand
TTCTAATCGTATTCTCACCCGCTCGGGGTTGCCGCGCGCGGGGGCGGGGCTTTATAATCGAGTAAGCGGAGGATATGTTTATGCAATGGATTCCGAATAAAGTCGCCTTTACGCTGGGTTCGTTTAGCGTAAACTGGTACGGCATACTCATAGCAAGCGCGGTGCTGATTGGGTATTTGCTTGCGCGGCGCGAGCAAAAGCGCGTCGGGTTGCCCGAGGGCACTATGCTGGATCTGTTTTTCTATATAGTACCGCTGGCGGTCGTATGCGCGCGCCTTTACTATGTCGCGCTTAGCTGGGATATGTTTTGCGATAAACCATGGGAGATATTATATATACATCGCGGCGGCATAGCCATATACGGCGCGGTGCTGGGCGGCATACTGGGCATATTCATATTTTCGCGCCGCCGCCATATACCCATGGGCAAGCTGTTTGATATGACAGTACCCTCGCTTGTACTGGGTCAGGCGATAGGGCGCTGGGGCAATTTCTTTAATCAGGAGGCGTACGGCGGCCTAATAACCGACGCGTCCCTTCAGTTTTTCCCTTTCGGCGTGTACATTCAATCCTTGGGCGAATGGCACTATGCGACGTTCTTTTATGAATCGATGTGGTGCCTTGTCGTGTTTGCGATTCTGATGGCTACGCGTAGGCGTTACACCCATTCGGGCGATGTGCTGTGCTGGTATGCGCTTTTGTACGGTGCCGAGCGCGCCGTGGTCGAGGGCATGCGCACCGATAGTTTGTATATAGGCAGCGTGCGCGTGTCGCAGCTGATGAGCATGCTGATGATGCTCGCGGTGCTGGTACTCTTCTTTGCGCGGCGTAAGCATAAGGGCGCGGGCGATATTATGTCCCTTGCACTCGGGTGCGCGTTGGGCGTCGGGCTAATCGCGGCGACATGCTTCATGGGCGCATCGGCTCTGCTGCCCGAAATACTGTGCGCGGCGGGCATGTGCGCGCTGAGCATATATCTGTATAGGGGGAGCGCGCCCGCTGCCGTATAACCTTGCGGAGGTCATTTCTTATGAGATTCCACTCTACCGGTCGCGCGGCGGCTATTGTGCTGATATGCATTGTGCTGCTGTGCAAGCTGATAGGCGTTTTATATATACCGATAATGTCGCTGTGGCCGCTTATACTGCTGGCCTTGAGTGCCTCATGTGCCGGGCGCACGGACGGCGGCGCACTCATTACCGGCGGCGTGCTGTTTACGTACGGCATTATGTTCATGGCGTGCGAAATAGTCGGCTGGGAACTTATGCAGATAATCTGGCCGTGCTTTTTGCTGGGTCCGGCATTGGGACTATATCGCAGCCACCGCATAACCGGCTCGCGCGCGCAGCTCAATGAGTCGCGCGTACT
Source organism: uncultured Oscillospiraceae bacterium (assembly GCA_964439295.1). Taxonomy (GTDB): domain Bacteria; phylum Bacillota; class Clostridia; order Christensenellales; family Aristaeellaceae; genus Fimadaptatus. Next base: position 2,852 of record CAYTOU010000224.1, on the reverse strand, counting down.
GCTTTCGATATGCGTACTGCTCATGCTGGGGCTCGTGCTGCCGCTTAGGTACATTATCGCGATAGTCATGATACTTGGCGGCATAGCGGTATTCATATCGATATTCTTGCCTAAAAAGCCAAAGTGAATAAGACTTTAAACCGCTTCGACTGAAAGCACATTGGGTCGGAGCGGTCTTTTATGTATGATAAATTCTTGACAATCTCGCGCGGACAACGTATAATGTGGTATTAAGGATTCGAGCCTTAAATTGCTTCGCAGGCAGAAAGTATGCGCGGCCGGTCAGTATCCTTGCAATAACATTCAATGGGGGGATACTATGCGCAACCTTACTATGCTTACAGACCTCTACGAGCTGACGATGATGTACGGCTACTGGAAGAAGGGCATGGGGCAGAACCGCGCGGTGTTCGACATGTTCTACCGCGCCACAAGCGAAACGACCGCATACGCGATTGCGGCAGGACTGGAGCAGGTAATCGACTATGTCAATAACCTGCATTTTTCCGACGAGGACATAGCATATCTCAGGTCACTCAATCTGTTTGACGAAGGCTTTCTCGACTATCTGCGCAATTTCAAGTTCACGGGCGAAATACTGGCCGTACCCGAGGGCACGATAGTGTTTTCGTACGAGCCGATCGTGCGCGTAACCGCGCCCATAATGGAGGCGCAGCTGCTTGAAACCGCGCTGCTCAACATGATAAACCATCAGACGCTTATAGCCACAAAGGCGGGGCGCGTGGTGCAGGCCGCCGACGGCGGTGCCGTGCTGGAGTTTGGTCTAAGGCGCGCGCAGGGTCCCGACGCGGGCATATACGGCGCGCGCGCGGCCGTTATAGCCGGTTGCCAGGCGACAAGCAATGTATTGACCGGCGAGATGTTCGGCATTCCTCTGGGCGGAACGCATGCGCACTCTTGGGTCATGTCGTTCCCGGACGAGCTGACCGCCTTCCGCGCGTATGCCGAGATTTTCCCGCAGAACTGCATGCTGCTTGTCGATACGTATGACACTTTGGGCAGCGGTATGCCCAACGCGATAAAGACATTTGACGAACTTCGCGCGCGCGGCTATGAGCCCACCGGCGTGCGCCTTGACTCGGGCGACCTGGCGTACTTAAGCCGCGAGTGCCGCCGCATGCTGGACGAGGCCGGATATCCCAACGCAAAGGTATGCGCATCGGGCGATCTGGACGAAGAAATCATGTGGGACCTTAAGGCGCAGGGCGCGGCGATAGACATATGGGGCGTGGGTACGCGTATGATCACGTCGCAGGACTGCCCGGCACTGGGCGGCGTATACAAGCTCGCCGCCGAAGAGGTGGACGGTCAGTTTGTGCCCAAGATAAAGATATCCGAAAACCCCGCCAAGATAACCAACCCGGGTCGCAAGATGCTCTACCGCCTGTACGATAAGGACGGCATGGCTGTGGCAGACCTGATCGCGCTGGATCACGAGGTCATTGACGACACTCAGCCGCTGACCATATTCGATCCGGTCGATACGTGGAAAAAGCTCACATTGACCGACTACAAGGCGCGCAAGCTGCTTGTGCCCATATTCGAGGACGGCAAGCAGGTGTATCAGTCGCCCGCGCTTAACGACATAAAGGCGTATTGCCGCAAGGACATGGATACATTCTGGGCGCAGTATAAGCGTCTGCGCAATCCGCACCGCTATAAGGTCGACCTGTCGGACGAACTGTGGATGCTAAAGCATACCATGCTGCAGCGCCGCCAGTCGCGTGGTTGATAGTGGTTGATAATCGATAACTTAGTTCCGCCTTCGCACATTTTCTGTGCGAAGGCGGACTTTTTTTAAGGAACTATTGCATATTTGTCGAATTTTTACTATAATTAATGCATCGGGTAAAAATAAACGGAGGTGCGTTTCTATGCTGCTTGGACTCAGCTCATACTCACTGGATACCGCAATCGAAAAGGGCGAAATGACATTGTTCGGCGCTATTGACTGGGCGGCGGCTCAGGGTGCCGAGTGCATGGAGCTGGTGCCTTTCTCCTTTACTTTCATGGATGATCAGCGCAATATAGACAGCGAGTACATCAAAAAGGTCGTGCGCCACGCCAAGGATGCCGGCATTAAGCTGGTCAACTATTCGGTTCTGGCGGATCTGTGCAAAGAGGATCCCGAGGCACTGCGCGACGAAGTCGCGCGCGTAAAGCGCCATGTGGATGTCGCCGCCGAACTGGGCGTACCGGTAATGCGTCACGACGTATCCGCCTTCCGCCGTCCTCACGGCGAAAACGGTCTGGAGTACTTTGAAAAGCTGATACCGCTGATGGTAGACTCGGCGGGCGAAATCGCCGACCATGCCGCAAAGTACGGCATAACCACCCTTATCGAAAACCACGGCTTCTTTGCCAACGGCTGCGACCGCGTTGAGCGCATAATTCGCGGCGTAAATCGTCCTAACTATGGATTGCTACTCGATACCGGCAACATCGCGTGCGTGGACGAAGACCCCGCCGTTGCGGCACAGCGCCTCGCCGGCAAGGCCAAGATGATACACCTTAAGGACTTCTACATCCGCAAGCGCGATCCGGGTGATTCCACCGTATTCGACTGCGGCGGTCACTGGTTCCGCTCCATGGCCGGACGCTATCTGCGCGGTTCCATCTTGGCGCAGGGCGATCTGGACATATGGGAGATACTGGGCGAAATCAAGCATTCGGGCTATGACGGCGCAATCGCCATAGAGTTCGAAGGCTTTGAAGAGCCCAAGTACGCGTCCAAGGTGGGTCTGGACAACGCCCGCCGTATCTGGAACGAGGTCTGAACTAGAGTGTGTTTCTAAAATTCCTTAAGCTGCAATTTCGGCGGCTTTTCCGCC
>CAYTOU010000223.1:0-4223 GCA_964439295.1 uncultured Oscillospiraceae bacterium | reverse complement strand
AGTTCACGCCCCACCATATATTAGAGTGGGGCGCGAAAACTTGTTTGCGGACGCGGGGCAGGTTGTATGAGTTACCGTCCGCTTCGCGCCGCCATATATTAGAGCGGCACGAAAAGTCGTATTATCAGTGGCGCAGCAGCAGTATTAGCGGCGTTGCACTCGTACTCAGCATTCTAACTCAAGCTAGTCACTAACCAACTGGTCACTGACTACTCGCCCCATCCCCGCACACTAACTCAAGCTAACAGCTAACCGCTAACGGCTGGCGCGCCAGCGCGCGCGCCAACTACACTAACTTTTAATAAAATCAGGCTCGTATCTTGACAATATGCTGATTTCGTGTTAAAGTATCTGTATTAAAAGTTGGACATTGTGTTTTGAATGGCAATTTTGTATTATGTTCCCGCGATTTTCGTTAACACCCTGCGTGGCTCAGCGCAAATGTATGCATTTGCTCTATATATGCGGCAAGGAGGGATTCGATTGAGCGGCAAAGGCATCACATCTTCTGTAAAAGGCAAATCTCTTTGGCATGACGTCAGACGGCGTCTTGTGCGCGACTGGCAGCTCTATTTATTTGTACTGCCGGGCGTGCTGTTCTACATCGTATTCCACTACATGCCGCTATACGGCATACAGATCGCCTTCAAGCACTACAGGGCGGTCGACGGCATATCGGGCAGCGCATGGGTTGGCTTCAAGTACTTTCAGGAATTCTTTGAATCGTACTTATGCTGGGATCTGATACGCAATACGCTGATTGTCAATCTGTATTCGCTTATATTCGGATTCCCGATACCCGTTATAATGGCGCTACTGCTCAACCGACTCAACGCACCGCGATTCAAAAAGTTCACTCAAACAGTTATATACATACCCCACTTTATATCCGTGGTTGTTCTGGCAGGCATGCTTATAATATTCCTCGACCCCAACACAGGATTTGTAAACAAGATAATTGCGGCTTTAGGCGGCACGCCGCAGTACTTCATGGCCGAATCGCGCTGGTTCCGCACGATATTCGTGCTATCCGGCATATGGCAAAACGCCGGCTGGAACACGATAGTGTATCTGGCGGCGCTGACCAACATCGACCAGCAGATGTACGAGGCCGCTCGTATTGACGGCGCATCCATATTCCAGCAGATATGGTACATCGACCTACCCTGCATAATGCCCATGGCGATGATGATGCTGATACTCAACAGCGGACAGATAATGGCGGGCAACATGCAAAAGACGCTGCTATTGCAAAAGCCGGGCAACATGGGCACATCCAACACCATAGGCGTATACGTGTACACCATGGGACTGGGCAGCGGTCAGTTCTCGTACACGGCGGCCATAGGACTATTCCAAAACGTAATCAGCTTCATTATGGTACTGACGGTCAACCAGATTTCCAAGCGATTCAGCTCGATAAGCATGTTCTAATAGCAGGAGGAATCGTCTTATGGTAAAAAGCGCATCCGCAAATAAAGCCGTCAAGGGTACTAGAATACACCTGACACGCGGCGATTTGATATTCAATATATTCAACTACACGTTCTGGATATTGATACTGATAATCATGCTCTATCCGCTATACCTGATAGTCATATCATCGGTATCCGATCCGTACGCGGTCATGAACGGCAAAGTGCTCTTCTGGCCGGTGGACTTCTCTCTGGTCGGGTATGAAAAGATACTCAACTACCACACGCTATGGCACAGCTACGGCTGGGCAATCGTCTATACCGTAGGCAGCACGGCATTGGGCATAACGCTTACGATGTTCATGGCATATGCGCTATCCAACAAGTTTATAGGCAAAGGGCTTATAAACTTCATGATAGTCTTTACGATGTTCTTTAGCGGCGGCCTTATCCCCACCTTCCTCGTCATGCGCGACATCGGGCTATACAATAAGCCTCTTATAATGGTACTGATGTCGGCCATGAGCGTATGGAACACAATGATAGCGCGCACGTACATAAGCACGTCCATACCTGCTGAATTATACGAAGCCGCTACAATAGACGGTTCCAACCACTTCACATACTTTTTCAAGATAGTGATGCCGCTATCGGGCACGATACTTGCGGTGCTATGCGTATACTACGCCGTGGGCAAGTGGAACGATTACTTCACCGCGTTGGTGTACCTACGCGACCAAAGCTACTGGCCGCTACAGACGGTACTTAGGCAGATACTGGCATCGCTGACCGTATCGGCGGGCGATGTTGCCGAGATGTTCATAGGCGACTACACGGACGTGGCGGAAACCCTACGCATATCCAACGTAGTCAAGTACGTAGCGATAATCGTATCGACCGTACCGGTAGTAATACTGTACATAACCATGCAGAACTTCTTTGTAAAGGGCGTCATGATAGGCTCGGTAAAGGGCTGATTTATCATAAGTCTTTTAGGCGGTAGGAGAGCCGCCACGTAAATATTCCCGCGCAAAACGAAAGGAGGATCCCCGATGAAACGCAAGGTTCCCGTGATGCTGGCTTTGGTACTGGTGCTCACAATGCTTGTCGGAAACATTTCGATAGGCGACGGTAACTTCAACGAAACCGGCATGCCCATCGTCAATGAGACGATTACGCTCAAGGTAATGCAGTACATCCGCGATACCGATGCCATAACCATGGACGGTCTATGGTATCCGGAGCACCTAGAGGAAAGCACCAACATACACATTGAATACACTCAGGTCAACCAGTCCGACTGGGAAACTCAGGTCAACCTGATGTTTGCATCGGGCGATTATGCCGACGTTATCGTCAACGGCGGTACCATACAGACCGAAATGTACGGCGTTGACCAGGGCATACTGATACCGGTTGACGATCTTATCGACCAGTACATGCCCATATACAAGGAGCGTCTCGAAGCCTCTCCGTTGACCGGCGCAGCTCTGATCAAGAGTGACGGCAAGATGTACTCCATAGGCAGAATAGCCGACTACGGCAGCAACTGCAACGGCGAGTTCTTCATCAACCAGACCTGGCTGGACGAGCTGGGACTTGCAACCCCCACCAACACCGACGAGCTATACGAAGTGCTCAAGGCGTTCGTGGCATCGGGCAATGGCAGGATAGGTTACGAAGGCACCTTTGATGAGATGACATCGTATTTCCTACATCTGTGGGGCATACCGGAAAATTCTTATCGCTTCAGCGTAACCGATGACAAGCAGGCTGTGCTCAACTGCACTCAGCCGGGTTATCGCGAGGCCATTGAGTATCTGAACAAGCTGTACACCGAAGGACTCATGGATCCCGCATCGATAACGCAGGATTCCAACAGCAAGATAAGCAAGTACAACGAAAACAACGTAGGTCTGACCACCATGCATCGACTCAAGTCGATGGGCTGGGACATACTGGAGCAGGACATGGTACACCTGATGCCGCCCGCGGCCGAAGGCTACAGCCCCAAGTTCTACTCGCTATTCTCCGCAGCCAGCGAGTGCGTCATGATCAGCTGCACCAACCCCTATCCGGAAGCAACCGCGCGCTGGATAGACTATCAGTTGGAAGATCAGGTGACCTTCGAATCCTTCTACGGTCCCGAAGGCGTACTGTGGAACTGGAACGACGAGCACAAGTGTGAGCTGGGACCGGCGGGCGATCAGGGCGTTATGGAATATGCTCTGGGCGTTTGCGGCATCTACTACCTACCGGCTTACTACTACAACACCGTATTCCAGCAGCCCGATTACCGTCAGGAGCGCATTGAATATTGCGAAACCTACAGCGAGCTGGGCTACATCGAAAAGTATCCTCTGGCATACGCGCGCAACTTGGCACCGCTGACTGCCGATGATGCTGCCACTATCGAGCGCACTTACGCCAACATCAAGGCGCTATACGACCAGGCAGTCGCCGACATGATTATGAACGGCGTTACCGACGAAAAGTGGGAGTCCTTCCTGAACAACATGCAGAACGCGGGCGCCGAAGATTATATCGGCGTATATCAGAAGGCTCTGGACGCGTACTTTGCCGCCAATCCCGATGCGTAATCGACGCGCACATACTTCCTTTCTTGCGGGGACTGCACATGCAGTCCCCGCACTTTTTTGTGGTGATGTGGCACGGGAGCGGTTATATGTTAGCTGTTAGCTGTTAGCCGTTAGCGGTTAGCTTTGAATTAGTGCGCAAGAGGCTCTTCAATAACTAATGTTCATCTGCTTATTTCATCCATTGCGCACCTTATTTGCGCTGTATTGA
>CAYTOU010000222.1:0-4265 GCA_964439295.1 uncultured Oscillospiraceae bacterium | reverse complement strand
TGTCCTTCTTATCCAGCTCAATAGAATCAAGCATTTCGGGTCTGCGCCTGTATGTCAGCTCCAGCGACCTATCGCGCCGCCAGCGCGCTATCGCCGCGTGGTTGCCATTGAGCAGCACCTCGGGCACCTCGTGACCGCGGTATTCGCGCGGGCGGGTGTATTGCGGGTACTCAAGAAGCCCGGACGAAAAGCTCTCATCAAGCGGCGACTCTTCGCTGCCCAGCACGCCGGGCACAAGCCGCGCCACGGCATCGACAATGACCATCGCCGCCAGCTCGCCGCCGGTCAGCACGTAATCGCCTATCGACATCTCCTCAAACCCGCATATGTCCAGCGCGCGCTGGTCCACGCCCTCGTAATGGCCGCAGAGTATGATTAAGTCATCTTCTTTAGCCAATTCCTCGGCGATATGCTGATTGAACGTAATGCCGCGCGGCGACATATAGAAGCGGCGCCCGGTAAAGTCCTTTGCGATATCATCGACCGCGTCACATATGGGCTGCGGCAGCATTACCATGCCCGCGCCGCCGCCGAAAGGATAGTCGTCGGTATTCTTATGCTTGAGCGTGGAATACGGGCGTATGTCCACAGCCTGAACATCCATAAGCCCGGCTTCCATCGCCCTGCCCAGAATGCTTTGGTGTATAACCGGCTCTATCATTTCGGGAAAAGTGGTCAGTATCCTAATCCTCAAATACCGCCACCTCCCGCATGCGCGCGGCACTTAGCAGCATATTGCCCGCCGCCGTGTCTACACTCACGACGACGCTCTTGAGCGCGGGCACGAGCACCTCGCCCTTGGGTCCCTTAATTACGTACACATCGTTGCCGCCGGGCTGCATTACATCGACTATTTTGCCATAGTCTGTGCCCTCGTCATCGCTGACGCGGCAGCCTATAAGGTCGACAATGAAGTCGGCATCCTCGGGCAACTCGACCGCGTGTGCCCTATCCACATACAGCTTTTCGCCGCGCAGGTGCTCTACCGCGTTGGCATCCTCTATGCCGTCCATGCGTATTATGACCACGTCATCGCCCGCCATGCGCACGAATTTTATCTTGCGCGCCTCGTAGCTGTCGCCACGCTGCACATACGCCTCGTCCAAGTCCGCAAACCGCATGGGATCGTCGGTATACGGACGCACGCGCATTTCACCGCGCACGCCCTGCGGGCGGGTTATTTCACCGATAAGCAGGTATTCGCTTTGCATAATTTATCTCCCCGGGCGCGCCCAACGCGCGCAGTTTATTCCGTGCTCAATCGGCGCACGGCTCTATGTATGCGCACAGCGCACTATGGTCGGACAGGAACTTGCCGTACTCGCTTTTATCCCACCTTTGCGGCGCGGATATTGCGTGAAATCCCTGCGTAAATACGTAATCTATCTGCGCATTGTTCATTTCCTCGCCGTATGCGTGGTACGATGCCTGAAAGTCCGGCGTTTGATTTGTCAGATGAATAATTTTATCGTTTAGGAATTCCTTTATGGGCGTGCTGTCGGGCTCGGCATTCATGTCGCCGGTCAGCACCAGCGGATACGGATGCCTTTTAACGTCGCGCGCCATATGGTCAAGTATTGCGCGTGCGCCCAATACGCGCGCCTCATCGGATATGTGATCCAGATGCGTATTATACGCGTGGAACAGCTTGCCGCCGTCAAGCTCGCGCAGTATTACATGCGTGCATACTCGCGGGCAGGGCGACTGGTTTGAGTAGCGCGAGCCGGGCACATCGGGCGTATCGGACAGCCAGAATGTTTCAAGGAACATAAGCTCGTACTTATCCGGGCGGAAGGCAATCATATTGTTTTCGCCGCTATAGTCGCTATTGCGCCCGCAGCCGACAAACATGTACCTCGGCAGAAAGTGCTTTAGGAAGTCCGACATTACGGGCGTGGCTTCCTGAAAGCCCATTATGTCGGGCTGCTCAAGTGCGATCTTATCCAATATAAGTCCCTTGCGGTACTGCCAACGGTTTTCGCCGTCACCCGCGTTATCGCAGCGCAGGTTGAACGTAACTATCTTCATGGCCGAATACCTCCATAGTATGCACACTCTATATTAAAAAAAGAAGGGAACCGGCGCATCGCGGCGGCTCCCCTCCCCGTGTTACATTATCTCCACAAAGACCGGCTTTTCGAACTTGGCGGTGGCGGCCTTTACTACGGTACGGATGGCCTTGGCTATCCGACCTTGCTTGCCGATCACCTTACCCATGTCATCCTGAGAGACATGCAGTTCGATAACCGTCGATTCGGGGTTATCCACTTGCTTCACCTGAACCGAGTCGGCATCATCGACCAGTGATTTCGCGACAAACTCGACCAGCGCAACGGCGTCAATCTGTTCAGCCATATTACTTGGTCACGCCCGCATTGCGCAGCAGCGTCTTAACGGTCTGGGTGGGCTGTGCGCCAACGCCGAGCCAGTACTGAGCGCGCTCGCTGTCGATCTTCAGATCAACGGGATCGGTCATGGGATTGAAGTGGCCGATTTCTTCGATCGGGCGACCATCGCGTGCGTCACGGCTGTCGATAACTACAATGCGGTAGAAGGGGGCCTTCTTCATGCCCATCCTCTTCATGCGAATCTTTACCATTTGATTTTTCCTCCTTAAATTGCGGGTCGTATATGACCCATGGAACAATATATTGCAAACCCGCGCAGGGTCTACACGCTTACTTTGAGAACGGAATCCTCATGCGTCCGCGCTTGCCGCGGCTCATCATCTGCTTCATCAGCTGACGCGACTGGTCAAACTGCTTAAGCAGCAGGTTTATCTCCTGCACCGTGGTACCGCTGCCGGCGGCTATACGGCGCTTTCGGCTGGCGCCCAATATATCGGGATTATGGCGCTCTTCCATCGTCATGGACTGTATTATCGCCTGTACGCGCCCCAGCTTCTTTTCGTCTATCTTGACATCGGCGAGCTTATTACCTATGCCGGGTATCATCTTGAGTATGTCCTCCAGCGAACCCATCTTCTTCATCTGCTGCATCTGCTTTAGATAGTCATTCAGATCGAAAGTCTGGGTGCGCATCTTGCGCTCAAGATCGGCGGCGTTCTTTTCGTCGAACGTGTCCTGCGCCTTTTCGATAAGGCTCAGTACGTCGCCCATGCCCAGTATGCGGCTGGCCATACGGTCGGGGTGGAAGGGCTCAAGATCGGTCAGCTTTTCGCCGGTGCCCGAGAACTTGATGGGCTTGCCGGTTACGGCCTTTACCGATATCGCCGCGCCGCCGCGGGTATCGCCGTCCAGCTTGGTCAGTATTACGCCGTCAATGCCCAGGTTCTTATTGAACGTATCGGCGACGTTGACCGCGTCCTGACCGGTCATGGAGTCCACAACCAATAGGATTTCGGTGGGCTTTACAGTGCTCTTTACATCGCGCAATTCGCCCATCAGGTTTTCGTCAATGTGCAGTCGACCGGCGGTATCCAGTATGACCGGATCGAAGCCGAACTTGCGCGCATGCTCAACCGCCAGCTTCGCGGTTTCGATTACGTTTTCCTGACCGCGCTCGAATACCGGCACATCGACCTTTTCGCCCACTACCTGCAACTGCTTTATAGCGGCGGGGCGGTATATGTCGCACGCGACCAGCAGCGGCTTTTTGCCCTGCTTTTTGAGCATCAGCGCGAGCTTACCTGCCATGGTGGTTTTACCTGCGCCCTGCAGACCGCATAGCATGTATATCGTGGGCACGGTCGGCGAATACGTAAGGCGCGCATTCGTGCCGCCCATAAGCGCCGTCAGCTCTTCATTGACTATCTTAATTACCTGCTGCGACGGCGTCAGGCTGTCAAGTATATCCTGACCTACCGCGCGCTCGGTAACCTTGGCTATAAAGTCCTTAACTACCTTGTAGTTGACATCGGCCTCAAGCAGCGCCATGCGCACATCGCGCATCGCCGTCTTGACGTCGGATTCATTCAGCTTGCCATGGCTGGACAGTTTGCGAAAAGCCTGTTGCAGCTTTTCAGCCAACCCTTCAAATGCCACACGCTTCACTCCTTAGGATTAGTTTACATGTCGCTCATGCCTTTAAGTATATCAATGGCCTCCTGAAGTGCCTGCCTGTCGTCTTCTTGAGGTTTTACATGTTCAAGCGCCTGCAGACAGTGGCGGGCGGCGTTCACCATTTCGGTATGCCGCTTTTGTAGGCCCAACTTTGCTTCCAGTTCGTTTAACTGCGTTTCGCCGCGGCGTACAGCGTCGTACACGCCCTGACGGCTTATGCCCTTTTTCTGTGCTATTTCGCTC
>CAYTOU010000221.1:0-4283 GCA_964439295.1 uncultured Oscillospiraceae bacterium | reverse complement strand
TTACTTCGAGGTCAGCGGACCTGCCGATGTCGTGGACTGCCTGGTCATACATACGAATGTAGCGGTTACGAGCGAGTTCGAAAGCGATAACGAGGCACTCAACTGGCTATACGATGCGTTTATTCGCACGCAGCTATGCAACATGCATGCCGGAATACCATCCGATTGCCCGCATCTGGAGCGGCGCGGATATACCGGCGACGGTCAGCTGGTATGCCAAAGCGCTATGCTCACACTGGATGCGCAAAAGTTCTATCGCAAATGGATGCGCGACATAGAGGACTGTCAGGACGACATTAGCGGGCATGTCCAGTACACGGCGCCTTACACGCGCTGCGGCGGCGGTCCGGGCGGCTGGGGCTGCGCGATAGTGCATGTGCCCTACTGCTACTATCTGCAATACGGCGATGAAGAGCCCATGCGCCGCATGCTGCCCAGAATGCTGAAGTACTTTGAGTATCTGGAATCGCACAGTGAAAACAAGCTCATCGTCAGGGACAATCCGGGACAATGGTGTCTGGGCGACTGGTGTGCGCCTAAGCCCATGGCAATACCCGAGCCGTTTGTGAACAACTACTTCTATATAAAGTCAATGCGCGAAGTGCTCGCAATATGCGATGTGATAGGCGTACATGATTACGATGATATGCTGCACGCGCGCATTGAGGAGCGCATTGACGCTATAAACCGTAACTATTTCGACCCGAATACGGGCGATTATGCCGGAAACGAACAAGGCGCAAATGCGTTTGCGGTGGATCTGGGGCTGGGCGATTCGCGTACGTTTGAGAACATGGTTAAGCACTACGACAGTACCGGCGAATTCGACACGGGCATATTCGGCACCGACATAGTGCCGCGCGTGCTGTTTGAGCGCGGATATGCTCAGACTGCGTTTAACCTGCTGGCGTCCGAAAAGGAAGTTTCGTTTGACCACATGCGCGCACGCGGTGCGACCACGTTGTGGGAAGAATGGCCGGTCAAGCCCGAGCGTTCGCACAGTCACCCGATGTTCGGCGGGCCTGTGCGGTATCTGTTCGAATACCTGTTAGGCATAGGTCATGCGGCGCCCGGCTGGGAGCAGGTTGAGATAAAGCCGCAGCCGGTAATAGGACTCAACTACATCGCTGGCAGTGTAATGACCCCGCGTGGGCGCATCGGTGTGCGCATAAACCGCGTGGACGATCATCTGGTAATAGATGTACATATGGATAATCCCGAAGGCGCGGTGTTTATAATGGGCGAAGCGCGATATGAGCTAAACGAATGCGATTCACAGTTCATAGCGATGGCATAATTAAGCCGTCCACTACTCGCGGAAAGGAGTCGATAGAAGTGAAAGTGCAGGAATCCCGCGAGAACTATCTCGAGGCTATATTGATACTGACACAGCGCAACGGATTTGTGCGCTCGATTGACGTGGCAAACTTTATGGACTTTTCAAAGCCCAGCGTTTCGGTGGCAATGTCCAACCTGAAAAGCGCATTGTTGGTCACGGTCGATGACGCGGGCGGCATACATTTGACCGATGCCGGGCGCGCAATGGCACAGCAGGTATACGAGCGGCACAGAACGCTGACGGCTTTTCTAAAGCACATTGGCGTGGACGAGATTACAGCCGCCGATGACGCATGCCGAATCGAACACGTAATAAGCCAATTGAGCTTTGAAAAAATACGCGATTTTACACGCCAGATAGGCGTGGTCCCTATGGGAGAAAGTGAGGCAGCCAATGCAGAACGTAAGTGACAAATTCAGCCCGGTAAAGCGCCCGATAAAGATAGCGCAGTTTGGCGAAGGCAACTTCCTGCGCGCATTCGTCGATTGGATGATAGACAACGCCAACGAGCGCGGTATGTTTGACGGCAATGTCGCCATAATCAAGCCGATAGAGCGCGGTAGCATAAGCGCATTCGAAAAGCAAAACTGCATATACACGGTGCAGCTGCGTGGATTAGTAGACGGCAAGCCCGAAGTTAGCACGCGCGTCGTGCGCTCGGTGGGCAATATAATCGACCCGTTTGCAAATGCCGATGCGTTCTTTGCGCTTGCATGCAGCGATGATCTCAGATTTATTGTGAGCAACACGACCGAGGCCGGCATAGAGTTCCGCGCAGACGATCCGCGCCCGCAGGGAAATGCCATGGCGCTAACATACCCCGGCAAGCTCACGCAGCTATTGTACGCGCGATTCGAGCACTTTGAAGGCAAGGCTGGCTCCGGTCTTATACTGCTACCGGTTGAGCTGATTGATCGCAATGGCGATATGCTCAAAAAGTGCGTAATGAGCTATTGCGATGCATGGAATCTGGGCGACGACTTTAATCACTGGCTTACCGACGAATGCGTATTCGCCAGCACTCTGGTCGACCGCATAGTCACCGGCTATCCGCGCGATGATATTGCTCAGATCGAAAGCGAGCTGGGCTACAGCGATGCGCTAATCACGACGGGCGAACCGTTTGCGCTATGGGTAATCGAAAGCGAACGCGACATAAGCGATGAGCTGCCGCTTGACAAGTGCGGTTTGCCGGTTATATTCACCCGCAACCTTAAGCCGTACAAGGAGCGCAAGGTGCGCCTGCTCAACGGCGCGCACACGAGTGGCGTTGCGGCGGCGTATCTTTGCGGATGCCGCACGGTGCTTGAGATGATGAACGATCCGCAGATGGGCAAGTTCATCGAAGAGGCTATGTTCAACGAGATGTCGCCGTGCGTGCCGCTGCCGCGCGAGGAGGCCGACGACTTTGCGCGCAGCGTAATTGAGCGCTTCCGCAATCCTTACGTCAAGCATCAGCTGATAAGCATATCGCTCAACTCGTTCTCCAAGTGGCGCGCAAGGCTGCTCAACACGCTTAAGGACAATGTTGCGCGCGGAGTGCTCCCCCGCCGCGTAACGTTCTCGATGGCGGCGCTGCTGGAATTCTACACCGGAAAGTGCGAGGCAGACGGCTACTATGGCACTGCCAATGGCGAAAAGTACCGTATACAGGATGACGACCGCGTAATAGAGGCGGTAAGCAAGGTATGCGATCTAAAGCCCGAGGAATATGTCCACGCAATATTGACGCGCACCGACTTCTGGGGCGAAGACCTGACGCTGATACCCGACTTTGAGAGCACCGTCATAAAGGATCTTACCGCGATACGCACGCAGGGCATTCGTGAGGCACTGAAGTCGCTTAACTGATTTTCTTTTTGAGGTATATGAATGAACGATATATTCATAATAAACCCCATGGACAATGTCGCTGTGGCGCTGCACTCACTTAAAAGCGGTGAGTGCGGTGCCGTGCAGGACATACCCGCCGGACACAAAATGGCGCTGCGTCCGATCGGCAAGGGCGAAAACGTAATTAAGTATGGCTACCCGATAGGTCATGCCACATGCGACATACTGCCCGGTCAGTGGGTGCATGTGCATAACGTGCATACCAATCTGGACGGCAAGCTGGAATACGAGTATACGCCCGAGCTCGAAAGCACGCTGCCCGATGTCAAGGCGCGCACGTTCATGGGCTACGAGCGCATGGGCGGCAAGGTCGGCATACGCAATGAGATATGGATACTGCCCACAGTAGGTTGCGTAAACGGCATAGTGCGCGCACTCAGCCGCGATGCGCAGAGCATGATATGCGGAAGCATCGACGGCATAACCGGATTTGCGCATCCGTATGGTTGCTCGCAGATGGGCGACGATATGGCGCGCACGCGTAAGGCGCTATTGGCAATGATACGCCATCCCAACGCGGGCGGTGTGCTGCTGGTGGGTCTGGGATGCGAAACCAACAAGCTGAGTCTGATAAAAGACGAGCTGACTGAAGAGGAATGCAAGCGTGTGCGCTTTATGATTTGCCAGGACGAAAGCGACGAGCACGAAAAGGGACTGGCACTTCTCAAGGAGCTCATCGACATTGCGGCGCAGGACAAGCGCACGGAGGTAAGTGCTAGTAAGTTGACCATCGGTCTAAAGTGCGGAGGTTCGGACGGATATTCGGGCATAACCGCAAACCCGGTAGTCGGCGCGCTGTCTGACCGCGTGATAGCGTTGGGTGGGCGCGCGGTATTGACCGAAGTGCCCGAGATGTTCGGCGCGGAGCAGCTTCTCATGAACCGCTGCCGCGATGAGGAAACATTCAATAAGACTGTGCGGCTTATAAACGACTTTAAGCAGTACTTCATAGACAATGGTCAGGTGGTATATGAGAATCCTTCGCCCGGCAACAAGGACGGCGGCATAACCACATTGGAAGACAAATCGCTGGGTTGCACGCAAAAAGGCG
>CAYTOU010000220.1:0-4310 GCA_964439295.1 uncultured Oscillospiraceae bacterium | reverse complement strand
ATAATTCAGGTAAAGTTAAGAGAAAGAAGGTGATTGGCGTATGCGCAGGAAGAAAATGAAATCCCTACACCTACAGTGGCTGTAGCCACACTATCGGGGGATAGTTTGGTGTAAGGATATATGGATTATACCACATTATCGAGGGAGGTACAAGTATGAAAAAGCGTATTGCTGCTTTTTTGGTTCTATGTGTGCTCATGGTCGGACTGTGCAGCAGCGTTATGGCTTATGCATCCGACATCGAGATTGCCGATTACACATACATACTCGGTGACAAATCAAGAAGGAGTATGCCGATATGAACAATTGTTGCAAATATATAGCGGCATTCATGCTTTTATCCCTCGTACTTCTAAGCGCGTGCCAGCAAGCCCCATCGGATCAAATTACATCCGTTACGCTCCCGCCCGACAGTGTGGTGCAATCAGAAGATAATTCAACTCATATCAATCTGGATATACCCGTCAAAAGCATAAATGCGCCTGATGAACAATTCACGCTCAAAATCGATGCCACGGTATACTATGACAATTTCGGCAGTGCACCTTCATATAAATGTCTTCCGATGGAATTTTCAGACACTGAATCCGCAGCAAAGGTATTTTTCGGCGATAGCTATAGCGCGGTTCAGCGCAGCGAGAATCGCGACACGTCCGATCTATCATGGCCATATAAGACTGCACTTCCGTGGATTGAAACATATGTTTTGCCAGATGTAGGCAGTCTGGAATTCACAAGCAGTCTGGGCACAATAAAAGGCAGCGGAAGCAGCGGCATGGATATCGGTTCCATACCGAATATAGAAAAGTGGCAAACGACCGGCGATGCGGACGGCGATGGTATCGCGAGCGGCATGAAACGTTCGCGTGAAGAATGCCGTGAACAGGCGCAAAGCTTCATTGATGCCTTGGGCTTAAACATGCTGCTCGTGCGCACGGATGTATTGGATGTCACCGAGTTTCAGTGCTATCGCTTTTACTATGCGCACAATTACGACGGCATACCGTCCAGTATTGGCGTAAACAGCCTTACGCGCAACTATTCGTGGGGACAATCGTTGGGCGAATATATGACAATATACGTCTGCGATGCCGGTATATACAAGGTGGATGCCATGCTATATGAGATCATCGAAACCGCAGAAGAGCAGCCGCTGATCGGCGCGCAGGATGCCGCCACCAAGCTGCTTGAGGCGGCGCAGGTCTATCCCCTGCCCATCGAACGCAAAACGGCTGAGGAATTTTCAATCGACAGCGTTTCTCTTGTATACCTGCCGCAGGCAGTCGAAGGTGACGGCGTGGATGTCATAGGCGATGAACGCGGCGGCGGTCTCATGCGCAATATGATACCGGCATGGCAATTTTCGACCGGATATAGTAGCGGCGAATGGTCTGCAATAGAGCTGTATATTGACGCAAGGACGGGTGAATATCTGCAATGATGCAAGGCAAGAATAAATCCGGTGCGTTTAAATCCGAATGTCGGCAGGTACTGCGCAATCCATGGTTGTATATTGCAATGGTTGCGGTGCTTGTCATACTGATAAGGGACTCATTTGACCCACTTTGGCGCACGTTTACCGGCGAATACCCTCGCTTAAACGACAGTCCCGAGCGTTATTCTGTGACGCTTATGTTCGGCATGCTGGTACTGTTGGCGCCGCTTTTGAGTGGAATATCATACGCAACGGCGTATGTCAGCGATGCCTCCAGCGGTATGCTGCGCATGCGCGTCATGCGTTGCGGGCGAATAAAGGACTATGCGTGGGCAAAGTACAGAGCCGCCTTTATGTCGGGCGCGCTTACTCTCGGGATACCGGTGGCAGTGTATATTGTGATAGTCGTCATGATTTGCGGTGGTTACGTATATGACCCGACAAATATATCATCGCTTGAAAAAGGCATGTTTAAACCGCTTTTGATATGGGGCGGCGCGCCGTTTTTCTTGCTGCAGATTGCCGAGGTTGGCTTATTCGGTGGCTTATGGGCATGCGTAGGGCTGACCGTGTCGGCATGGTTCGTGAATAAATACGTTGCCGTCGTAGTACCGTTTGTGATTTATTACGCGCTACTCTACCTATCGCAGATGTTCGAGATACGCATATTCGACGCCGGTGAGCTGCTATATCTGATGCCGGATTTTCAAGAACAACCCCTAATCGGAATATGCATTCTGACCGTAAAACCGGCAATCGAACTGACGCTTATGTATATCGCATTTAAGCGCGGCATAGTGAGGAGGTATTCGGATGGCAAGATTTAGCGCGAAACGCTGCGGGCATATGCTCGCGAGCAGGTTTCGTGAATTTCTGAAAAATCCGCGGACATATGCGGCACTTGCCTATGCCGTGATTATGGCTGCAGTGACCACGATCATGTTTAAGCGGCTGGCGGTGAGTTTCAGTCAGGTGTTCAATGTGTTCGAGCCGTTTGTGTACTTCTTTTCAAACCCATCGCTGCTGATACTGCCTTTGGCGGGCATATTCATGGCACTATGCGATACGGCACAGCTGTCATCCACTTCGCTATACATGCTGCTCCGATGCAGGCGCAGCGAATGGTGGGCGGCGGAGCTGCTGTTTACTGTAATAGTTATAGCAGGCTTTTACGTCATAATGCTGCTGTTTTCAATGCTGTTGGTCGCGGCAAATTCATACATAAAAGATACGTGGAGTGTATTTGCCACCACTTCGGCATACGGCAACACGGATTTGTCATTGATTGCATCGATGTACACTACCCCCGCGACTGCCGCGCTGTTCACTTTGGTATTTCAGATATTGCATGCGCTTGCGCTGGTACAGATAACCATGGCGATAAACATCGCGACCAATCACAACAAAGGCGCTGCATTAGCCGTTGCCATCGAAATTATATGCTACTGCATGTCGCTGTTTGACATGGATTGGTTCAAGCCCTTTTCCATATTCGACCGTTCGATGCTCGCGTTTAACGGCATGAATACCTCCATGATGTGGCAGACGGTGGCGTTTTATGCGCTCATATTTGCCGCAGCGATTGCCGTGCAAAGGGCAACGCTCAAACATCATTGCTTTACCGGCATTAAATCGGAGTGATCATATGTGAATACGAATAAAAATGTCATACTGCCGGACCTGCTAATCAAATGCGTTGTATGTCTTATCGGCATTATATCGCTCAACATGGCGCGCACAATGGGCGAAAACCTGCCCGCGCTGTACGGGCTTGAGAGCGGTGGCGAGGTCATACTGATGCTGCCCTGCATAGGTTGGTCGCTATTCATATCACTGCCACTTGCGCTATACGCCGCGCACACGCATTTTCACGTGAGCCGACTGGGATACATGGAATTGATTCGGTACGGCAAGTATTTCAAATGGCGCAGGCACAACTACATCCGTGCAATGTGGTTTTGCCTGATCTATACATTCGTCGCCGTAGCGTCACAGTTTATCTTTGACAGCCGTTACGTTGCCGATAGTGCCATATTAACGGGCGGACTTACTTCGGCAGGCTTGATATTGCTGTCGCTGATAATGCAATGCGCGGTGTTTCAGTGTCTATACCTGCAAACGCAGCATGGCGAAAAAGTGCTTGTCATAATGATACTGTTAAACATCGTCGGCGCGGCGCTGGGGTATGTGCTGCCACAAGCAGCGATATTCATTCCGGCAAGCTGGGCAATGTTCGCGCGCAGCAGCGCATACATTGACAGCGGATATTCGATATTGATTGCGTTTACGATTGAACTGGCAATAATCGCATGTGCGTTTTTCATCAAACCGCGCGTGGAAAGCGGCGTATTTCTGCCGCGCAATCAGGCAAAGTAGGAGGTAAATATCGAAATGAGTGCAAACGATATGTCGTCGGGCGTTATATGCACCGATGTGAATGTAACCATAGGCGCGGACAAGATACTTAATAATGTGAATCTGCGCGCCGAGCCGGGCACGATAACGGGTCTGATAGGCAGCAACGGTTCGGGCAAGACCATGCTACTGCGCGCGATATGCGGTCTTGTACCATTGACGTCGGGCAGCATAGTGGCATCGGGTCAGCGTGTGGGCACAGATGTCGATTTTCCCGACAATATAGGCGCGATAATAGAAACGCCGGGCTTTCTGCCGCAATATTCGGCGCTTGAGAATCTACGCATACTTGCAAAGATACGCGCTCGCATAGGCGACAGTGAGATAAAGGCAGCACTAAAACAAGTTGGGCTGGGCGGCATTAACAAGCGTGTCGGCAAATACTCCCTAGGCATGAAACAGCGTCTGGGCATAGCGCAGGCAATAATGGAGAACCCGGATATACTGCTGCTTGACGAGC
>CAYTOU010000219.1:0-4326 GCA_964439295.1 uncultured Oscillospiraceae bacterium | reverse complement strand
AATACTGGCGGGCATACCGCTGACCATGGCGTATAACCTTGAGGCAAGCCTATTGCAGGCGGTGGGCAACAGCCGTGTACCGCTCATATTGCTGCTAATAAGCAGTGTGCTCAATGTGATACTGGACATAGTATTCATGGGGCCGCTCAACATGGGCGTGGGCGGCGCGGCGATTGCGACAGTGCTGGCGCAGGGGCTGTGCGCGGTAGTCGGCTTTATGTACATCGCGCGCAATTACGCGGAGCTTCGCTTTGGCAAAGAGCAATTGCATGTAAGCAAGGGGTATGTGGGCGATATGTTCCTGACAGGACTCAGCATGGCGCTCATGAGCACGATATACAGCATAGGCAGCGTAATACTGCAAGGCAGCATCAATAAGCTAGGCAGCGTATACATCGCCGCGCAGGTTGCGGGGCGCCGACTGGCAGAGCTTATCTACATGCCCGGCGTGGCGTTAGGCACGGCAGTATCCACCTATTCCAGCCAGAATTACGGCGCGAACAAGCGTAGGCGCATCGCGCAGGGCATGAAGGCGGCGCTCGCAATATACGGCGTATGGTGGATAATCGCCTTGACAATGACGTTTACGGTTGGCAAAGCCGCCGTACAGCTCATCACAGGCAGCGGCGATGAAACCATACTTTCCGCGGCAGTACAATACCTATACGTAAGCATACCCATGATACCGCCTATGGCCGTGCTGGTCATATTCCGCAGTATGCTACAGGGCATACGCCATCGCGTATCTCCCCTCGTGTGCAGCGGCTTGGAAATGATAGGCAAGATAATATTCGCGCTATGGATAGTGCCCGCGTACGGCTATATCGCCGTGTGCGTGTGCGAGCCGTTTACTTGGGTCATATGCTTTGTGTTTATAAGCGTTGTGGTGATTCGCAATCGTGCCGAGCTGCGCGACAACTTACAGTGTGAAGTTACGTTCTGATTCCGGCATACGTAAAAAGGGACTGTAGAAAAGCGATACGCACTCTTCCACAGTCCCTGTTCTTTTATTGAAATGCTATATTACGCCTTTGCGTAACGCTTTACTACGTTTACCAGAACCTCGGTGCACTTTTGCATGCCTTCGACGGTCACATGCTCGTACGGACCATGCGCCGCGTAGCCGCCCGTGCCCAGGTTGGGGCAAGGCAGACCCATGTAGCTTAGGCGCGCGCCGTCCGTGCCGCCGCGGATAGGTTCGGCGATGGGCTCAAGGCCGGCATCGCGTATTGCGTCCTTTACGATGTCAACCACCTGCATGCAGGGCTTTATCATCTCCAGCATGTTGCGGTACTGTTCGCGTATGGTGAGCTCCACAGTGCCCGCGCCGTACTTTTCGTTGAGCACCTTCTGTATATGGCGCATGGTTTCCAGGCGCGCTTCGAACATGCTCGCGGAGTGATCGCGCACGATGTACTCAAGGTTTGCCTTTTCCACATTGCCGCTCATCGAGCACAGGTGGAAGAAGCCCTCGTAATGCTCGGTATTGCGGGGAGTGTCGCCTGCGGGCAGCATTGCGTTTATCTCCATGGCGACCAAAGACGCGTTTATCATTGTGTCCTTAGATCCGCCGGGATGCACGTTAAAGCCGTGTACGGTGAAGCTGGCGGCAGCGGCGTTGAAGTTTTCGTACTCAATGCTGTACGGCTCGCCACCATCGACGGTGTACGCGTAGTCGCAGCCGAAACCCTTCACGTCAAAGCCGTCCGCGCCCGCGCCTATTTCCTCATCGGGCGTAAAGCCGACAGCTATATAGCCGTGCGGTATGCCGCTTGAAATGACTTCATCCAGCATGGTCATTATCTCCGCAACGCCGGCCTTGTCATCGCCGCCCAGCAGCGTGGTGCCGTCCGACGTAATGACCGTGCGTCCGACAAGCTTCTTTAGGTGCGGGAAGTCCGCCACATGTATCGTGCGACCCTTGAGCACTATATCGTTTCCGTCGTAGTTTTCATGAACGATAGGATTTACGTTTTCGCCGTTAAAGTCGGGCGCGGTATCCATATGCGCAATGAAGCCTATCTTGGGCACGTTTTCGCAGCCCGGGGTTGCGGGCAAAAAGCCGTATACATACGCCTTATCGTCGCACTTTACGCCCTCAAGTCCCATTTCACGCAGTTCGCCCTCCAGCATATGCGCCATGTCGAACTCGCGCGCAGCCGAAGGTATTGTGCCCTCGTTATCGGGATCGCTGGTCGAATATACCTTGACGTACCTAAGGAACCTCTCCATTATTCCCATTGCATTCACCTTTTCCGCGCAAATGCGCTTATTTTCTTAAACCTATTGTAGCACTTAACGGCGATATGTGCAACCGCGGGAGTTTGAGCTTCGATACTAAAAAAAGTGCCGACACATACGCATCGGCACTTGAGGTTTTAGCCTTGCTAAGGCTCCTTATCAAACAGCGTACATCCGCTTGAGCGGAAGTACTCCATGCGCTCGCGCACGGCGGATACATCGACCTGATAGTATTTGGCCAGGCACTCCTGACACATAAACTCGGTCGCGCCGCGATTGATGAGTTTCTTTGTTACGGCAACCTCATCGCGTGTGAGCTGCTTTGAGCACTGTTTGCATTTAAAGCCGGTCAGATCGCTGCCTGCCATGCTATTACGCCTTGACAATGCGTGCGATGTATACCGCGCAGTCGTGAGGACCTACAACGGGGTTGAAGTAGTCGCGCTTTACGCCTACCTTCTCGCCGGTGAAAGCATCGGTCAGCTCGAAGCCGTAGCCGCTGCCGTAGGGCAGACCCGCGTTGGCAAAGGTGAAGCATACTTCGCCGGACTTCTCGCCCAGGTTGAAGTAACCGATTGCGAACTCGCCATCGGACATATGCTTAATGAAGGTGAGCGCGGTGTTGTCGGGGTTGGACCACCAGTTGTCCTCGCCATACTGTGCCTTGCCCTCGAATACCTGATACGGAGCGCGGCTCTCGATGTCCTGATTGATACGGATCAGGTTCTTGTTGAGCACGAGCTTCTTGCAGTAGTCGTTCATGTTGCGGATATCGCCGCCCAGCATAAGAGGTGCGCTGAACAGTGCCCACAGAGCGAACTGAGTCTTGTAATCGACATCGGTGCAAGCGTTGCCGAACGCAACATTGCCCTTGCCGTACATGCCGACGGTCAGCATGTCGATATCGTTATAGCAGTAGTTGCCGCTCATGGCGAAGTTCGGGATCTGGCTGCGCAGTATGTTGGTGAAGCTGACGAAGTTATCCTGAATGTCGCCGGTGGAGCGGTACATATGTACGCCCAGAGAGCGCATCCAGTTCCACGGATTCTCAACGCCCCAGTTGCACGCGGAGAAGAGTATCTCGCGACCGGTTGCCTTCAGCGCCATGGACATGGTGGCATAGCGGGTCTTGCAGTCGGCATGCTTGGGGAAGTTGCAGAAGTCGTACTTGAGGAAATCCACACCCCAGTCGGCGAATGTCTGAGCATCCACAAACTCGTGGTCATAGCTGGACGGATAGCCGGCGCAAGTCATTATACCGGCGCAGCTGTACATGCCGAACTTGAGTCCCTTGGAGTGTACATAGTCGGCAACGGCCTTCATGCCGTTGGGGAACTTAGCGGGGTCGGCAACGATCTTGCCATCGGCATCGCGGTCACGCAGGCTCCAGCAGTCATCTATTACCAGATACTCGTATCCGGCGGCCAGATAGCCCTGATCAACCATAGCATCGGCGGTCTGACGAATCAGCTCGTCGGAGATATGAGTGCCGAAGGTGTTCCATGAGTTCCAACCCATAGGTGCTCTCTGTGCTATCATTTTAAATACATCCCTTTCTTTTATTAAAGGTGATTTCTTACTTGATTATGACCTCGTGACCGGTACGGGCGGACTCGTAAATGCCGTCCAGTATCTTCATAAGGGTTATGCCGTCTATGGCGGGGTTGCGGCACTCGCCGCCGTTCATGACGCAATCGACATAGTGGTTGATTTCGTTTTCGAACAGGCCTTCAAAGCTGAGCGCGGTGGGTATGGCAAGCTTTACATCGGTCATGTAGCCGTTCATCTCGGAATAGATGGTCAGCTCGGGATCCAGCTTGGCGCCCGCCTTGGTGCCGAACAGCTCTATAGTGCCCTTGTCCTTTTCGATGTTCAGGCTGAAGCTGGCCTCGATCTGCAGCACTGCGCCGTTGTCAAAGCGTATCATGGCGCTTGCCAGATCCTCGACATTGAATATGTCGTGACCGCTGCGGGAGTCGGACTTGTAGTCCACATCGCCCTTGAGTTCATGGCGATCGCCCAGCTTATTGAATGTGGCGCCGTATACCGATACCGGCTGATGTCCGCCCATAAGGTAGCGGCACA
>CAYTOU010000218.1:0-4358 GCA_964439295.1 uncultured Oscillospiraceae bacterium | reverse complement strand
TAGTACCAATGTTTACGTGAGGCTTTGTGCGCTCAAACTTTGCCTTCGCCATGGGAATCTCCTCCTTAATTCATGGGGCGGCTCGGGTAACCGCTCGCCCGCCCTAGTATTGTGGTGCCCGCTTCCGCTCGGTTCATGCCGAGTATGAAACAAGCCCCCCGCCCAATAAAGAGCCGGGCGCTTTACGGTGGAAAGTGGAGCGGGTGATGGGAATCGAACCCACGTTATCAGCTTGGGAAGCTGGAGCTCTACCATTGAGCTACACCCGCACGCCCGTCTATACATCGATTATTTTATCCGAAACACCGTGTTTTGTCAACACCTAACCTGCAACTTTTAGCGCACACGGATGTTTTGCCGAATCTTTACGTTCATATACGGGCGCATGCGTTTTTTTATTCGCCGCCGTTTTCTTCCAGAAACTTTTCAAGCTTACGCTTAACCCGCTGCAGCGCGTTATCTATCGACTTGACATGCCTATCCAGTTCAAGCGCTATTTCCTGATAGCTCTTGCCGTCAAGGTATGCCGATAGCACCTCGCGCTCCAACGATGAGAGCATCTGACCTATCTTATCCTCGATGAGCCCCACGTCCTCCTGGCTGATAAGCATGTCCTCGGGGTTTGCGACGCGCCCCTCGGTTATTACGTCCAGCAGCGTGCGGTCGGACTCATCGTCGTATATCGGTTTGTTGAGCGATACGTACGAATTAAGCGGTATATGCTTTTGCCGTGTGGCGGTCTTTATCGCGGTTATTATCTGCCGCGTAATGCACAGTTCGGCAAATGCGCGAAACGAGGACAGCTTTTCGGGCTTAAAGTCGCGTATGGCCTTATACAGACCTATCATGCCCTCCTGCACTATGTCCTCATGATCGGCACCTATGAGGAAATAAGATCTCGCCCTGGAGCGCACGAAGTTTTTATACTTATCCAGCAGATACTCGAGCGCCGCGTCATCGCCCGCCTGCGCGGCCAATGCCAGCTCTTCATCGCTTCTGCTTTCGTGGTTGTCGCTCATCGGTGCCGTCCTCCCTTAAATCAGATTTTGCCGCGGCGCATCTGTTCCAGTTTTTCTTGAACATCGCCGGGCAATCGACTCATAAGCGGGTGCTGCTTTATGGGTCGCGCGTCTATCAGCCGCTTTTCGCTGGTCTTGGCCTGACGCATTTCGATTATCAGCTCGCGCGACGATATGCGCAGTGCGCCGCGCCCCATGACGACGGTCTGCTCCAGGCCGTCGGACGAGGCGACGCGCAGCTTTATGCGCTCCTGAGCCACCTTTTCTGAAAGCTCGGAGCAGGTGCGCTCGATGAAGTGATCGGCGGTTTCGCCCGATGCGGTATACACGATTTCAAGCGCCGCGTTATGTTCAACCGATGAAAAAGTCGCATCCGACTGCCACGCATCGAACACAAGTATGACCCTCTGACCGGTAAAGCCCGCGTAATCGCTTAAGCGATGTATCAGTTCATCGCGCGCCTCATTGAGCGTGCGTCCGCGCGTCAACTGCGGCCACGCGCCCAGCACATTATATCCGTCCACGAGCAGAACGCTCTTCACGTTAGTCACCACGCGCCGCGCGCACGGCGTACATCAGCGTACCCGCCGCAACCGACGCGTTGAGCGAATCTATATGACCGCGCATGGGCAGCGCAACCATGAAGTCGCATTCGTCCTTGACCAGGCGCGATATGCCATCGCCTTCCGCGCCTATTACCAGCGCCAATGCGCCGCTCAGGTCGGTTTCGCTGAGCTTCTGACCGCCCATATCGGCGCCCACCACCCATATGCCGTGCTGCTTAAGCTCCTGCAGTGTGCGGGTGATGTTTACGACCTTAGCCACCTTCATATACTCGGCCGCGCCCGCCGCCGCCTTGACAGCCGCGGGAGTCAGACCCACACTGCGGCGCTGCTGAATGATAACGCCATGCGCGCCCGCGCACTCGGCGGTACGTATTATCGCGCCCAGGTTATGCGGATCGGTTATGCCGTCCAGCACTATCAGGAAGGGGCTTTCGCCCTTCGCGGCGGCCTCATCCAGCATTTCATCGACCGTGGAATAGTGCGCGGCGGATGCGTACGCTATCATGCCCTGATTATTGGGGTAAATGGCGTCCAGACGTATCTTATCCACTTCCTGCACGATAATATGGTTTTCGCGTGCGCGCGCGATTATCTCGCGAGCACTGCCCGACAGCTCACCGCGTTGTACCAATATGCGCTCGATTTCGCGACCGTTCTTTATCGCCTCACGTATGGGGTTGCGACCCACTATAAGGTTTTCCGCCATTTCGGGATCGGGTGCGGGCATGGGCGGCACCGGCGGCTTAGGCGGAATGGGCTTAGGCGCTATGGGTGCGGGTGCCGGACGACCGAAGCGCGGCTCACGCATGGGCGTGGGACGGCGCTCTTCAAACCTCGGCTCGCGCATGGGAGTCACGCGGCGCTCTTCAAATTTCGGCTCGCGCATGGGCGCAGGTGTACGCTGTGCGCGTGCGGGCGTATCGCGGCGCATATCGCCGCCGCGCGGTGCATCCTCGAATGCGTTCTGATATATCGGGCGATCCGAGCTCATTGCGCGGTTGCGCGTGCCGCGGGCGGGCTGCTGCTGCATGCCGCCATTGGGGCGCGCGGAATTCATCCTATTGTCGCGACCGAAGCCTTCATTGCCCGCGGGACGGTTTGCGCCGCGTTCAAAGCCATTGCCGCCGCGTGCGCCGCCCTTAAAGTCGCCGCCTTCGCGATGCGGACGGCTGTCGCGCGTCCATTCGCCTGTGTTTTCGCCATGAGTATGCTTTTGACCTATTCCTTTGTAAAAGCCGGGCGTACCTGCCGCGCGGCCGCGATTCTTATCATATGCCATTTACTTATCCCCCTTATCGTCAATTGCCTTAAGGGCAATCTCGCTATCGTATCTTGCACGCACTTCATCCATTTTACCGCACGACATTTTGCCTTCCGAACAGCGGCCGCGCAGGCATGCGGGACCGCACTCATCGAACAGCACGGGTGCGGCATCGTGAGCCAGCTTAAGCATCTGCCATGCGACATCGCGTATTTCCCACTGTGCGCGGTTACAGCAGCGCAGTTCGAAAAAGTGTGTCAGCTCGCGCGCGTTCATTGTGACTATCATGCGCGTTGCGGCGGCGTTGGGCAGCACGAAGCGTGCGTCCTCCTTACCGCCCTCGCCCAGCAGCTCCAGCCACTGCCTATACCACTGATCCATTGCGTCCATTTGCTCTTTAAAGCGGTTTACGTACTCCTGCCCCAAAGCCTCTATTGCCGGCGGCAGCACGTAATCGATTCCGTTTTCGCCGCTCTGCCCTACGTACCTCTGCGACTGTACGGAGAAGCTGGCTATTCTATGGCGAGTTATCTGCGCCAATAATGCGCGGCTTACGCCCTCTATTCCGAACGTGAAGGACACATGCTCGAATGTGCTTAGGTGTCCCAGACGCCTAAGCATAGTCAGGTACTTTGTCTGGTCCTTATTTGACACGCGCTCATGCAGCGACTCTATATCGGCATTTGAGTAGCACAGTCTACCCGCCGAGGCGACGACGCTTTCGGGATTAGGCGTATACTCAATCAGCGTTACCTTAGGTCTGACCTGCATTTTGCGCATCCTCCTCGTCCATCTTATCGTCCAATGCGACTTTTACTATTTCCTTAAGTCGCTCATCCTGACCCGACATATACAGATACCCGATCAGCGCCTCAAACGCCGTTGCGGCGTGATAATCGGCGGGGTCGGCGTGCTTAGGCATTGAGCCGGACTGCGCGTTTCTCGCGCGTCTGCACACGCCCTTTTCTATATCGGTCAGCATATCTTTATTCTGTATTCTCTTAAGCGCCTCGGCCTGATACGAGGCGCGCACGCGGCTCACTGCGGCCTTATGCAGCTCTTTCATACGTCCGCCGCCGTTCAAAAGCAACTGACCGCGCACACAGCATTCGTACACGCAGTCGCCCACGTATGCCAGTTCCAGCGCGCCCAACTGTCTTGCCTTAAATTCGCTCATCGGCGCATCGCCGAATATCATCTGCAGCCCTCCCCATATGGGGTTTTTATTTAAGCAATTTGGCAATATGCGCGCATTTTCGCCCGCACTTGCCTTCCCTGCAAATATGTATTATACATCATCGCGGGTTAATTCGTCTAGCATACGGGAAAATTGCGCCGGGGAAGCTGTTAGCGGTTAGCCGTTAGCGGTTAGCTTTAGTTAGTGTGCGGGGGCGCGTACGCGCCAGCTATTAGCGGTTAGCCGTTAGCTTTGAGTTAGTGTGAGAGGTGCTTTTCAAAACTAGAGTGTGTTTCTAAAAGGGAAAGCTGCAAGTTCGAGTGGATTTTTCGTCA
>CAYTOU010000217.1:0-4366 GCA_964439295.1 uncultured Oscillospiraceae bacterium | reverse complement strand
TCTCTTTACTGTATCGTTTTCAAGGATCGCATCGTCGCGGTCATTTTCAATCTCTCGCGGCGACGAATGATATTATAGCACCTTCCGAGAGGCTTGTCAACCCCTTTTGAGCACTTTTTTTCACTTTTTTGGAGACTTTTTGCCCGAAATCCGTCCGCCGCTTATAGGGCATCCTACGCATTCTCATGCGATGCCCTATGTGGTTTACTATTCAAGCATGTTTGCGTATTCCTTTATATTATAGTAGGACTTTTCGCTTTAGGCCCGGCTTAGCCGCTTGACAGGGCGGTTTTGTCGCGCTATTCTATACTTAATAAACCATATCATTATGGAGGTATGACGCATGGCAATCATATATGACACCGGCTCACGCACGTTTCATCTGACCACTGCCCATACGAGCTACATAATCGGTATTGACGAAAGCGGCACTCCGATACACCTGTATTGGGGCGCGCGCATAAGCGATCCCGATGTATGGAGCATACTGGCGCCCCGCCAGCCCCACGCATCGTTCGAGGTTGACGCGTTCATAAAGGCGTTCGAGTATCCCTGCCACGGCACCGGCGACTACCGCACTCCCGCGGCGCGCGTACTCAACGCGGACGGCAACAGCATCACATGCCTAAAGTACGTGGGACACGAGATTTACTCGGGCAAAAAGCCGCTAAACGGTCTGCCCGCAGTTTACTGCGTGGAAGACAGCGACGCCGAGACGCTGGAACTGCGCCTTAAGGACGAACTGACCGGTCTGGAAGTCGTCTTAAGCTATTCGGCATTTGACAAGCTGGACGCGATCACCCGCAGCGCAAGGTACGAAAACCACGGCGCGCAGTCGCTCAAGCTGCTTTCCGGCGTGGCGGCCAGCGTGGATTTCTTCGGCAAGGATTACGACTTCATGCACCTGCAGGGCGCATGGGCACGCGAGCGCACGCCCGAACGTCAGAGCGTAACGCACGGCCTGTATTCTATAGAATCTCGCCGCGGTGCCTCCTCAAGTCAGCATAATCCCTTTGTCGCCTTGATGAGCAAAAACGCCGACGAGTTTAACGGCGATGTATACGGATTCAGCCTCGTCTATTCGGGCAGCTTTGCCGCCACGGTCGAAGGCACCGCGTATGCATGCACGCGCGTAACCATCGGACTCAACCCCTATTCCTTCAATTGGGAGATTAAGCCCGGTAAGGAGTTCCAGACGCCCGAGGCGGTCATGGTCTATTCCGATAAGGGACTTAACCTTATGTCGCAGCGCTATCATGAGCTGTACCGCTCGCATCTGTGCCGCGGTCAGTTTATGTTCAAAGAGCGCCCGATGCTCATAAACAACTGGGAAGCCACCTACTTCGGATTCAACGAGGACAAGGTGTACGAAATCGCCAAGACCGGCAAGGAGATAGGTCTGGAGCTGTTCGTGCTGGATGACGGCTGGTTCGGAAAGCGCGATATAGACAACTGCTCTTTGGGCGACTGGGTAGTCGATAAGAAGAAGCTGCCCAACGGACTTGACCATCTGGCCAAGCGCATAAACGATCTGGGCATGATGTTCGGACTGTGGTTCGAGCCGGAAATGGTATCGCCCGACAGCGATCTATACCGCGCGCATCCCGACTGGTGCCTGCATGCGCCCGGACGCGCACGCACCGAGGCGCGCAACCAGCTGATACTGGATCTGTCGCGCGACGATGTATGCGATTACATAATCGACGCCGTATCCGCAGTACTGCGCAGCGCCAACATCACCTATGTCAAGTGGGATATGAACCGCAACATGACCGAGGTCGGTAGCGCGCTGCTGGACAGTGAGCATCAGGGCGAGGTCGAGCATCGCTACATACTGGGACTGTACCGCGTGCTTGAGACCATAACGCAGTCCTTCCCGAACGTATTGTTCGAAAGCTGCTCGGGCGGCGGCGGACGCTTCGATCCCGGTATGCTGTTCTACATGCCGCAGACCTGGACCAGCGACGATACCGATGCCATCGAGCGACTGAAGATACAGTATGCGACAAGCATAGTGTACCCGATTAGCGCAATCGAGGCGCACATATCCAACGTGCCCAACCATCAGGTAGGTCGCGTGACTCCCATGCGCACGCGTTGCAATGTGGCAATGTCGGGCAATCTGGGATTCGAAATCGATCTGAACGCGATATCCAAGGAGGATTTGGCGACCGCAAAGGATGCCATCGCGCAGTACAAGCGCATACGCGGCACCGTGCAGTTCGGTAAGTTCACCCGCCTGCGTAGCCCGTTTGAGAGCAATCTGACCGCATGGCAGTTTGAGCGCGATGACAAGTTCATACTGTTCTATTGCCAGGCGATGAGCACGCCGACCGCACCGCTCAGGCGCATAAAGATGACCGGGCTCAAGGAAGACGCGCACTATCGCACCGACGACGGCAGAGTCTATTCGGGCGGCGCGCTTATGAACATGGGCTATCCGGTCGAGAGCAATCTGCGCGATTTCGAAAGCCGCATAGTCGAGCTTGAAGAGGTCTGATTAGTTTAAAGTCAAACACATAGCATTGCCGCCGCAGAAGCGTTTTGAAGCAGCTTCTGCGGCGGCTTTTTAACCTTGGGGTTTAACAGTTGAACTTGCCATACAATCTATGCGGGTGTACAATTCAGATATATTCCATACTTAAATTCTGACTATCAAGGAGCGGCAAACATGCTTTTCGATACGCACTGTCATTTGACCGATGAAAAATTCGAAAACGACTTAGACGATGTATTTACCCGCATGCGCGAATGCGGCATAGAATTGGCCGTCAATATAGGCGACGGCGTGGCTGATGAACAGCCGGTATTCGACATGGCGCTAAAGCATCCCGGGCTATACGCGGCGACAGGCGTTCATCCGCAGGACGCATTGAAGTTCAATTCCGAAACGCCCGACAGATTGCGCCGGTGGCTGAGTCTACCCAAGGCGGTCGCTTTGGGCGAGATAGGTCTGGACTACTATTACGACAACGCGCCGCACGAGGTGCAGTTGGACGTGTTTCTTAAGCAGCTCAATATAGCGCGCGAAATGGGCAAGCCGGTCATAATGCACATACGTGACGGGCACGGCGATGCGATTAATCTGCTGCGCGCGCATAAAAGCGAATTGCCCGAAGGCGTGATGCACTGTTTTTCGGGAAGCGTCGAATCGGCGCGCGAATACCTGAATATGGGCTTTTACATATCGTTTGCGGGACCGATTACGTTTAAGAATGCCGCTAAGCTGCCCGAGGTAGCACAGTATGTACCCGCCGACCGCATACTTACCGAGACCGATAGTCCGTATCTTGCGCCGGTACCCATGCGGGGCAAGCGCAATGAGCCGTCGTTTGTGCGCTTTACCACGGCGCGCGTGGCGGAGATACGCGGCGAAGACCCCGAGGAGTTTTCGGCGCGCTGTATTGAAAACGGCTTGCGCCTATTTCAGATCGACCCTGCCGCGCCGCGCGGCATGTAAGGAGGCAGAGCAATGGAACTATGGGATTTGCGCGACCGCGATAGGCAGCTACTGGGGCGCACGATGGTGCGCGGCGATGAACAGCCTGAAGGCACGTATCACGATGTGGTACATATATGCATGTTCAATTCGCGCGGTGAGATGCTGATTCAGCATAGGCAGCCGTTTAAGGACGGCTGGTCGAACATGTGGGACATAACATTGGGCGGCAGCACGGTAAGCGGCGAAAACAGCCGCGAAGGAGCGCATCGCGAGCTGCTTGAAGAGTTGGGCATTGATTACGACTTTTCAAACATACGTCCCGCGCTCACGATAAACGGCACGCATATATTCGACGACTTCTATCTGATAGATGGCGAGCCCGAGATAAGCTCGCTGCGCTGTCAGCCCGAGGAAGTATCCGAAGCCAGGTGGGCTACTCATGAAGAAATACTTTCGATGATAGACGCCGGCACATTCATCCCCTACCATAAGTGCTTTATCGATTTGCTCTTTACCATGCACGTATGCCGCGACATGCGCTTTAGGGAGGATGGGACGGCGCGCGGTAGCGCGCCAGCTGTTAGCGGTTAGCGGTTAGCGGTTAGGTTGAGTTAGTATGCGGGGGTGCGAGAGACTAGGGAACAGGGATTAGGGAACAGGTTTAGTTAGTGTGCGGGGTTACGGTTTAGTGGTCAGTGGGCAGTGATTAGTGATCAGTTTGAGTTTGAATGCGGGGTTACGGTGACCTCTCAGTCACTGCGGTGACAGCTCCCCTTTCATGGGAGCCATGGGGAGTGAGCGGTGCCATACTTTCTATCGTTGCCCATCGCATATGCGAAGCAAGTGAATAGAGTAGTGTCGCGCCGTAGCCAAGCCCCTGGCTCGCCTGAAAGGAGAGCTGCCGCGTGAGCGGCTGAGAGGTCA
>CAYTOU010000216.1:0-4508 GCA_964439295.1 uncultured Oscillospiraceae bacterium | reverse complement strand
TTCGGAGATACGACAGCTGAGAAAATCTGCCTGATGCAGAACGCTGGAAACGAAATATACGAAGAGAATTTATGGCTGTTTTCTCGCCTCGATGAGTGTAATCGCAGATATTCTATTGGTTATTTTATTGATAAAGACGGTCATTTAAGGGCTGTCGATGAGCCTGCATTCTGTTTCTTCCCTACAAAAGAGGTGACTGGCTTAAACTTTATTCTTCATGCGCCTTTCTTGCTTACAGATAGCCGAGAAGGAATACGAGCCGGCGTAGCACATAATGAAAAAATGCTTAAGCGATTGGCTGATTTGGCTGCGGATGCAATGGTCTATTTACGTGACATTGGGTTAGAGGAATCAAATCCACTGATCGATGACAATACGGTAAATATTATTCCGGTTAATCCGAAAGACTTTAGTGATCCGGCGAACAAGAGCAAGGTATCCTTCTTGCCGTTTTACGAGGCAATTAAAAAGAAATTTGAATCGGATGAGCTCATACCATCGGCTACAGGTTACGTGAAAACAGAAAATGCGTACTGGGCAGCTGTTCCTCAGCTTCCGCAGCTTTTTTCGAATGAGCAGCTCGCTGAAATTGTAGATAACGAGTCTGCACATTGGGCTTTTGTTTCATTGGCTCGTGATGAGGTGCAGCGTAATAACCGACCGCTGTTTGATTATCTTGATTCCATTGTTAGAACAAACCTTAATGAAGACGTTATTATTAGCGGACGTAATAGAGGTTTCTACTATGACCGAGTTCTGGGTGCAAAGCAGGCACTGGAAAATATCAAAGGTATTACGCCGGCTTTTATAGAAAAGCAGACGATAGATTGGCTGCATAGCTTTTATAAGTGGCTTTCGGAAACAAAGCATAGAACGGAAACTATTACCCAGAAGCCGATTTTCTTGAATCAGAATGGTAAGGCTGTTGCAGCTTTCGATGAAGAGGAACAGTCCATTCTGTTCCTTCCGGTAGAAGGAATCGAAGGTTATACCGTTGTCCATCCGGAGCTTCTTAAGAACGCGGATACGAAAAAATTTATCGATCAGATTGGTATCAAGCAGCCTTCTTTGAAGGACCAGATCTACAATATCATTCTGCCTCAGTATACAGATGGCGCGGATATTGATACGGATACTCACTTCATGCTCTTCTTTAAATATTATTGTAAATGCTCAAACGAAGAAGTGGACGACTTCGTAGCGCTTATAAAAGAGTATGAATTCTTGACATATTATACAGAAGACGGGGAAGCATTCCGTGGAAGAGCAGCAGATTTATATTTGCCGTCTGGTGAATTAAGGGCGTACTTTGAGACAAAGCCGAGTGTGCATTTTGTCGCCATTGATGAGTACAAAAAGCTTGTCGGGGCTGGAGCAGCGAAGCAGCTGTATGACTTTCTTACTGACCTCGGAATCAGAAAAGAAATATCTATTTTAACTGAAGAAATTGATTACTGGTCATCCGGAAGAGATGATTTGCCGCATCCGTATTCTACCCGGTCTATTACATGGACCGAGACCGTGTTGGATGGCTGCAAGGAAATTGTTGATTACATAGTAGACAACAATGATGAAGCAAAGTCTGTAATTTTGTGGAATTGCCTTTTAAAACTTATCGAAACAAGATGCAGTCAATGGAGATCGATTGGTTCCCTTTTAAGAGGAACGGTACGCTATTTTTATTATTCGTCTCAGTGTGATTATTTTACCTCTTCGGATACTTTACGTTTAAGAGGTAAAGCATGGCTCAAAAATTCTGATGGCGATTTTGTGGTGCCGGAAAATACCAACAGGGATTCCATTGCAGACATTTATGATACCTCATCACAATATGCTGATCAGTTAATAAACTTCCTGGGCCTGCAAAGCCAGTCCGATTCTGACGATGATGAAGAAGAGGAAGACGACACTTATCTGACCGATTCTCAGAAAGAAAAAATAGAGTTTGCGAATAAGCTCAGATCTATGGGAATTGATGAAGATGACTTGGAAGATTTTCAGGAGTTTAAACGTCAAAAGGAAGCCAGAAAGAGAGCAGAAGAAATGCACGCTGGTGGAGCCGGCGAGGAAGAGCCGGAGCATGGCGGTACAACTACGTCTTCTGGTAGCAGCTCTACGAAGGATGATGACGACCTATTTGACTTTGATGATGGGGATGAAGAAACTCATACACAGGGAAAAGAAAAGAGAAAACTTGATAAAACAACTTCACGTGTAGTGAAGGATATTGTTAAAAGGACTAAGGATAAGACTACAGCTCCGGAAGCATCTGATAATCCTGTAGACGATGATTTTGACATTGACCAGGATGAATATACACCTGCGCCGATTGATTATAGTAAGAGAATTGAAAAAGCTAAGCAGAAGAGCGCGGCTGAAATAGATAAGATCGCATATTTTGAGGAGCTTCAGGCGAGAGCTTTGGAAGCACCTAAGTACTCCTATGCGTGGTTTTCTGCGCTCCTCGAAATGGAGAGCATTAATAGCGGCGAAGCCAATGCACATAGCAAAGAGGTTTCCATCAGCTTTGCAAAAGTTGAGAGAGAGCCTGACACAAAGCGCACACTTGTGCTTCGTCACCCGGATCGCTATATTCCGCAGTTTATGGAGGATCTTGCAGACATCCCTCTAATTTTACATATGGGAGACCAGACAAAAACGGTAGCGATTGAGGTTGCTAATATCAAGTCCTACACGCTTCGGGTAAAAATGAAAAACGGAGCAGATATCGAAGGAATTGATCTTAGCACTGTTACATCTGCGACGATTAATGCTCAGAGTCCGGCATTCTTGATAGAGGAGCTCCGTAAGCAGTTTGCCAAGCTTGGAGAAGATAACAGTTACGAAGATGATTTCAATATGCAGGAAAACCTCTGTGAGAATATTGAGTTTGTATTTGGACCTCCTGGAACTGGAAAGACGACGCATCTGGCAAAGAATGTCCTGCTTCCAATGATGCAGGAAAATGCTGAATGCAAGGTGCTGGTACTGACACCGACAAATAAATCTGCCGATGTTTTAGTCCGAAGGATTATGGAAGTAGCTCCTGATACTACCTACAATAAATGGCTGGTTAGATTTGGCGCGACCAGCGATGAAGAGATTGAGCAGAGCCCTGTTTTCAAAGACAAAACTTTTGATATTCGTACACTGAAGAAGAATGTTACTGTCACTACGATACATAGATTTCCATATGACTTCTTTATGCCTCAGGGAGCACGAATTTTCCTGAACGGAATCAACTGGGATTACATTGTAATTGATGAAGCATCCATGATTCCGATTGCAAATATCGTATATCCGCTCTATAAGAAGACACCGCGCAAGTTTATCATTGCTGGTGATCCTTTCCAGATCGAACCGATTACATCAGTCGATATCTGGAAAAATGAGAACATATACACGTTGGTCAAGCTGGATTCGTTTGTAAATCCGAAGACAGTACCGTATGACTATAAGGTTGAACTGTTGACGACGCAATATCGAAGTGTACCTGACATAGGCTATGTATTCAGTAACTTTGCGTACGGTGGCATTTTACAGCATTACCGTAGCGCGGATAGCCAGCGCCCGCTGAATGTCGGAAATGACCTCGGCGTAGAGACACTGAATATTATTAAATTCCCGGTAAGCAAGTACGAGAGTATTTACCGATGCAAGCGACTGCAGCATAGTAGCTCTTATCAGGTTTATTCAGCATTGTTTACCTTTGAATATGTTTGCTATTTGTCGAGAGCGATTGCTGAAAATAATCCGGGAGAAAAGTTCAATATTGGTGTTATTGCGCCTTATAGGGCACAGGCAGATATGATCGATAAACTCCTGGCTTCTGAAAAGCTGCCAGAAGGAATTGACGTTCAGGTTGGAACCATTCATGGCTTCCAGGGAGACGAGTGCGATATTATTTTCGCAGTGTTTAATACGCCGCCTTCGATCTCTGCTTCGCCAGAGATGTTCCTGAATAAACGTAATATCATCAATGTTTCAATCAGCCGAGCAAGGGATTATCTCTTCATTGTTATGCCGGATGATGATACTGAGAACATAACAAATCTGCGCCTGGTTCGTAGAGTCGAATCACTGATGCATAGCACGGATGCTTGGAATGAGTTCTTGTCGCCTGATCTGGAAGACTTGATGTTTGGTGATTCTAAGTACCTGGAGAACAATGCATTCTCGACGAGTCATCAAAGCGTTAATGTTTATGGTTTGCCTGAAAAATGTTATGAGGTAAGAACAGAAGACTCTGCAGTTGATGTTCAGATACATAGGAAAGCAGGCAAGGATGCCACGGAAGCTCCGTTGTCCGACGCACCGATGGCGAAACCGAATGCATTTGAAGAATCTAGCAACCTCAATGAGGAGCTGATTCCAAAAGAACTGCGCAGGGATGCTATAGATCTTCCGGTAAAAGGGGCAATAAATGGATGGTGCTATCTTGTGCCTTATACCGGCAAGCTAAAAGTACATACGATAAAGAAAACGGTAGCAATGTATATCCCTCAGAT
>CAYTOU010000215.1:1956-4513 GCA_964439295.1 uncultured Oscillospiraceae bacterium | reverse complement strand
TTTGGGTATGATTAGGTTGCTTGCGTGTGTGGGGATAAGGATGTTTGAGGAGATGTAGGCATACGATCCTATTCCTTTGAGCAGCCTTTTGGAATCGTACAGTATCAGCTACTTCCCTTACTTTTGGAATCCTCTCCCCGGTTTTCATGTTGACACACGCCTGGCGCGGGTGTATCATCTACATGTAGAGTTTTATCGCTAAAGGAGGATCAACTCAAATGTCTGTGACAACACGTAAGTTTGGAGTGCTTGAGTCCGGCAAGGACGTTACACTATATCGCATAACCAATGCGTCCGGCGCATATGTTTCCATTATCGACTATGGCGCGACTATTGTCGAGCTGTGCGTGCCCAATAAGGATGGCAAGCTGACCGATGTTCTGCTGGGTTGCGATGACGTGCATGCCTATGAGCATACCAGTGGCTATCTGGGCGCTCTGATAGGTCGCTACGGCAATCGTATCGGCAAGGGCAGCTTCCCGCTGGATGGTCACGTGATTGAGCTGGAGTGCAACGATGGCGGCAAGAACCACCTGCATGGCGGCTTCAAGGGCTTCAACTACTTCAGCTATGACGCCGAAATCGTAGATGGCGGCGTATCCTTCAGCCGCGTATCTCCCGATGGTGAAGGCAACTATCCGGGCACACTGACCTACAAGTGCACATATACATTTAGTGATGACTGCGAGCTTAAGCTGCACTATGAGGCAACTACCGATAAGCTGACCGCTTGCAATCTGACCAACCATTCGTATTTCAATCTGAATGGCCATAATTCGGGTCTGATACTTGAGCATAGCGTGCAGATTTTCGCCGATAAGTTCACTGTTGTCGATGGCGAATCCATACCCACCGGTGAGCTGCGCCCTGTCGAAGGCACTTGCTTTGACTTCCGTACGCCCAAGACCATCGCCGAGGGCATGAAGTGCGATTGCGAGCAGCTGCGTAACACCGACGGTTTCGACCACAATTTCGTATTGTCCGATGAAAAGGGCATGCGCAAGGCTGCACGCGTTGTCGGTGCAGATACCGGCATTGCTATGGAGGTTTATACCGACCAGCCCGGCGTACAGTTCTATATCGGCAACTTCCTGGATGGTACGATGCCCATTAAGGGTGGCAATGGTGCTTGCTATACGCGCCGCATGGGTCTGTGCTTGGAGACACAGCACTATCCCGATAGCGTAAACCATCCTGAGTGGCCGCAGCCCTTCCTCAAGCCCGGCGAAAAGTATGATACCAGCACGGTATACAAGTTCTCGATTGACAAGTAAATGCTGCTAAAAGGTGCGCCACGGAATGTAGTTTCCGTGGCGCGCTTTTTCTATATAGGCTATGAGTCGGTGAGATCCAAGAATTCGCCTTTTCGCAGCAGAAAGAGTCCCTTTTGCTTGACCGGCAAATGCGTAATCTCAAAAAGAGCTCGAGCATATAGATTGAGCTGGGATACATAGCGGTCACGCAGCAGCTCCGGGTCATCTTCCCTATCAGTCTTGTAATCGACGAGCACCCACTGGTCGTTTTCTATAAAGCAGCAATCTATAACGCCCTGCACGAGTATGCGTTCATTCACGCCGCTTACAGCCGCTTCATTGTCCGTCAATACTTCGCGCGCATCCATTCTAAGCACAAACGGCCATTCTCGCTCTACTCTATCGCTTACAAGCATGCGCTGACCGATATCGCTTTCAAAATAGCGGGTTATCATGTTTTCACGTATGCCCTGCCGCTGTGGTTGCGTAAGTGTACCGCGCGTTGTCAGCTCATCAAGCTGCCTTCGGATTTCGGTTTTTAGTTCGCCGCCATGCAGATCGTGCAATGGTTTTAGCTTGATCCACTGCATAACGGTGTGCGTTGCTATGCCCTTTTCACGAGCGTTCATGTCCTGCTGAGATAAGAACGTGGGGCGCTCGAGGCATTCAGGCAGTGCTGCCGGTCCTTCTATGTTATGCTCCAGATTGGACGCAGTGAGCTTTAGCG
This sequence comes from uncultured Oscillospiraceae bacterium, assembly GCA_964439295.1. Taxonomy (GTDB): domain Bacteria; phylum Bacillota; class Clostridia; order Christensenellales; family Aristaeellaceae; genus Fimadaptatus. The sequence continues at coordinate 2,533 of CAYTOU010000215.1, read as the reverse complement.
GCGCTAAGACAGCGTACTGATATGGATATTGCCATGTCAGGCGATTGTATATAGCCGGATCAACATCAATGTGCCTTAGCTCTGTCAGCTTATCACTCAACGTTTCATCAGCCTGCGCCTTTAGCTGTTTGCGTAAGGGATGACAGAAGTACTTTACTTTCGCGGTGCCGTTTTCCATCATACTATATGCAGCCGGCATAATCCAGTCCAACATGCGGTTGGGCATAGTAGCCACATTATAATGCCACATCATATTGCTTACCCAAAGGCGTTTGTCACTGCCGATCAGTATGAGCCTATCGCGGGCACGGGTAAGCAAAACATACAGTATGCGCAATTCTTCGGACAATTGTTCGCTTTCATTGCGAAGTGCAACCGCCTGTCGCGCAGTCGTATTATACCGTGCGGACATATTTTCGTCCATGCGGTACATGCCCAAACCGGCATAACCATTGAGTAGCATATCGCCGGCGTCCGCACGCCTGAAGCTCACACCAAGATTAAGGCCGATTACTATCGGGAACTCCAACCCTTTTGACTTATGTACGCTCATTATACGTACCACGTCATCGCCTTC
>CAYTOU010000215.1:0-1856 GCA_964439295.1 uncultured Oscillospiraceae bacterium | reverse complement strand
GAGTCCTTTTGCCACTCATTAAGGCGCAATGTAAAGTCACGTACGCGGCTAAGCAGTGCCGGCTTTCTTTCCGGCTTATTCGGCTCATCATCACTATTAGCGTATGCCTCAAGCGCATCCGAGAACGATCCACTTGGCGTATATGCACGTATTTCGGCAAGATCCTCGGCTGTAAATCCGAACATAGGCGAATGTAGCACTCCGAGTAGGTCATAGTCGCGCAGCCTGTTATCGATTATTCGCATAAGTTCCAGCAATTGCCGAACCTCGTACGTATCAAAATAACCGCCGCCCGCATCGGCATAAGCCGGTATTCCCTCGCCAAGCAATACGTCCAGAGCTTTAGGCGCAAGCGTCTGAACCGAGCGCGACAGTACGGCAATGTCGCGCGCCTGAACTGAGCGCATCTGTCCGGTCTTTTGATCGAGCATTTGCGAGCCTATCAGCTCTTTGATTATTTGTGCAGCGACATGCGCTTCACTCTCTTCGCGTGACAGCTCTTCGACATCGTCGTCTTCAGTCGACACATCGGTAAACTCATCTGCTGTACACTCTTCTTCACCCAGCAGATGTATTTCTACCGCCGGATCATCCGGTTGAACAGTTAAACCCGGCTTTAGTGCCGCCGCATCGTCGTATTCAATTTCGTACCGATCGCGATTCATTGTACGCGAAAATACTCCGTTTACAAAGTCCAGTACGTTCGCGCGTGAGCGGAAATTACGGTTCAGATCGATTCGCAGAGTACCGCTTCCCTGAGCTGTGTCAAAGCTGTCGTATTTGTTTATGAATATCGACGGATCGGCCTGGCGGAAACGGTATATACTCTGCTTCACATCGCCCACCATAAAGCGCGAGCGCGGCGGTGAAACTCTATTCAGTATGGTTTCCTGGACATTTGAGATATCCTGATACTCATCGACAAATACATAGTCAAACATCGACGCAATCGATTCGGCAACATTTTCGTTGTTAAGCGCACGCAATGCGCAATGTTCCAGATCGCTAAAGTCCAGTGCGCTTCGTTCACGCTTGCGATGCGTGTATTCTTTCACAAATGCGCGTTCCAGCCTTATCAAGGCGCTTATTGCGTGATTCAGATATTCGCATTCGGTCGTGCCGTCCTCAAGCAAAAGCGTTGCCAGTTTGCCGGCGGAAGCGGTTGTATCCTTTGCACGCTTGCGAATCTGCTTTATCAGCTCACACATGGGCGCGCTTGATGCGCCTCGCGGTGTACCTTTTGCGGCGTTAAAGCGCGGGGCATCAAACATAATGAGCACATTGAGATCACTGCCATCGGGCCAGCATTCAATATCTTTCTCCAGAGCTTGCTCATATATACCCGCATCCGGGTCATTGCGCGCTATTTTTAGTGCGGCGTGTAGCATCTCTTTTACACGCGTCATGCGATCCATTATCGCGGTGTGTATAACGTCGCGCTGGCGATCATACATATCGGGCTGCAACTGACTTTGAAGCCATTCATTGCCATCAGCGCGGCTGTCCAGAAATCTATTCAGAGTGAGCACCATGTCGCGCAGCTCATCCGGACCTCTTAATGCGTTAAGGGCTTCAAGATCCGAATCCATGTGCTCATATTCACTTAGCAGGGCATCTTCGACTGCATGCTGAGCGATGAGCTGTGCTTCCTGCTGATCGATTATGCGAAATCCCGGATCGACATCCGCCGCCTGGAAGTACGAACGGCATACATCACGGCAGAAAGAGTGAAGCGTCTGTATATGCGCACGGCGGCATGCTTGCGCCTGAGCACGCATACGCGGATCGTCAACCATCTTGTCAAATCGGGTGGCAAGTCTTTCGCGCATTTCGGCAGCTACAGCATTGGTGAACGT
>CAYTOU010000214.1:0-4525 GCA_964439295.1 uncultured Oscillospiraceae bacterium | reverse complement strand
CGCAGGCGCTCGCTTAGGCGCAGGGCCTTGGCGGCGTCGGCGTAGGCGGCGGCGCCCAGCATGCACATGTCGGGCGAGACCTCAAGACCGGCGTAGCGCGACTTGATGACCGCCTCGGTGAAGGCGGCGAACGTGGGCGCGGCCAGCTTATCCGCCATCAGGCGGGAGGCGAACGCCGCGGGCGTTTCGCCCGATGTGGGCACGAGACCCTGCATCTCAAGCACGGTCAGTATCGCGCGGTAGTAGACCATCAGCTTGTCGCGCGCGTCGCGCGCGTGGCGCGCCACATGCTTGGGCGTGGAAACCACAAGGCGTATTATGCATATGAGTATTATGAGCAGCAGCACCAGCAGCGCGATAAGCATTATCAGCCACATGCGCGGCCCGTCCTCATGCGTGGTGTCGGGCGGCAGCGGCTCATCGCTGGGCGCCGTCGTGGGCATGTCGCTGGGCAGCTCTTCGGGCGGCAGGCTGGGCTGGGGCGTGTCCTCGGGGGGCACGTTGTTGGTCGGCGTGGGCGTGGGTGTGGGCGTAGGCGTGGGATCGCTCTGGTACTCCGTGGAGTCGTTTTCGGGCGTGGGCGACGGGTCGTCGGGCTGTTCGTCCGGCGTCGGGTCAAAGCTCAACCAGCCGAAACCGTCAAAGTACAGTTCAACCCATGCGTGCGCCTGCGCGCCGGTTACCTCGGTCACGCCGCTCTCGTCGGGCTTGACCAGATACCCTTCCACGTAGCGCGAGGGTATGCCCGCAATGCGCGCCATGACGCCCATAGCGGATGCGAAGTACGTGCAGTAGCCCCTACGGCTATTCAGTACAAAGTAGCTGACAAAGTCCTCGCCCTCGGGCACATCGCCGGGAGTGAGCGTGTAGCGGCAATTGCTCTGCAGGTAATCCTGTATCGCGCGCGCCTTTTCATAGGGCGTATCATAGCCGCGAATTATCGAATATGTCAAATCGTACAGGTCGGTGGATATGGTCGCGGGCAGTTCCAGATACGAATCCAGCACGGACGAGCGCCCCGCGTCGGAGAGCGACGAGAGGTATGCATCCATGTCGTCGGAATATGTATCGGGTATCTGCGCGGTGAACGAATAGGTATCGCCCGCGCGCACGGTGCGGGTTATGAACACCTCGCCCGACGAATTGAAGTAGGCGATCATGTCGCTGCCCGTATTCAGGTGGGTCAGTCTATGCGGCGTGAACAGCGTGCTCGTGCCGCGCGAAAGGAATGTCGCGCTTACTTCGACCGTGTCGATGAGTCCCTCGGGCGCTTGCGCAAGTTCATCATCGTCGGGCAAGTCCAGCCCGAATACCTGATTGCGCAGCGACCGCCTGAGCGGGCTTATGAACAGGTTTCGGCTATTGACCGTGGTATCCACCCATGCGCTGCCGGTGTACTCGCGCTTTATAGTGCCGCGCAGCAGCAGCGTTGAGTCGGTTTCGACCGACATTATCGGGAAGTCGGACGGGCTCGCGTCGCCGCCCATCTGATTGCTATCGGACTGATAGCCATCCGAATGTATTGAGTACAGCGTGCGCGCCTCGGAATACATCAGGTAATCGCCCAATGTGTCGCGCACGGTGCGCCCGAATTGTTGAAGCGTAGACGACACGCCGCCCATGAGCGGCATTGCGAGCAGTGCCACGACAACGGCAGTCACGGCAATGGGCAGTGCGGAATTAAAGCTGGTATGTTCGCGCGCCGAGCTGGCGAACAGCATTGCCGCCGCGATGAGCGCGGGCGCGATGTAGTATATGTTGAGCGACCCGCCGAACACCCATGAGCCCATGGCGGCGAGCACAATCATTATAAGTGCCGGATATACGCCGCCGCGCACGCGCGTCATTAAAAATGCCGTCACGGTAAGCAATACGCCCGCAATTGCGGCGATTGCGTCCGCGTGCTTTTCCAGCGTGCCATCGGTCAAAAGCGCAATTATCAGCTCCCTCACCGCGGTAAACGGCGCGAGCTTAAAGTAAACCGACGCCGCGCATCCGCCCGCTATTACGGCAAGCGTGCCCACCAGCGGCCATACGCCCAGCGTCATGACCGACGCGCATACCGCCGTAATCAGGCAGGGCAGCACGACCGTCCATATGGCGGGCGCAAGTCCCATTGCATTGGTCAGCGTCAGCGCAAGCGAACCGCCCAGCAGCGTCGCGATTATAATGCCGCCCAGCGACTCGCGCAGTTGTTTGCGTAGGTTCATGAGGCCAGATTCCTTTCCTTCCAATCGCACAGCGGCGATACGCGGCGCACGCTCACGCCCATACTGCTAAGCAGCATAAGCATGCTCATCGCCTCGGTCCGCTGGGAATCGCTTATCCAGTATAGGCGCACCTTAAGTCCGTTGCGCTTCATGCGCATGGCCACATCGCCTATCTGAGTGCTTATGCGCTGAGTGATTATCACCGCGCCGCCCGAACGCGACAGTCGGCGCGTCTCCAGCTCAAGCACGCTTTCAAACGGGTTATCGCCGTCAAAGCGCACCTCGGTCAACGCCGTTAAGAAGCGCCCGAAATCGCCCAGCGACTGACCCGATACCTCCATCGGGTGCGCCGAGGCAAGCGGCATGCGCACAGGGAAGCCCGCGCGCAATTGGCTGAGCGCCACAGCGGCGGCGACCTCGCACATGGTGTCCTCTACATCCAGCGCCATTTCGCGCGTGGTGTTCATGACTCCGCAGTCCATCATTATAAGTGTATCCGGACGCGCGGCCTCTTCGTACTGGCGCACGATGAGCTCGCGCTTGCGCATGGTCAGTTTCCAGTGTACCTTCTTTAGCGAATCGCCCTCGACATACGCGCGCACAGATGAGGGCGACGCCATGTCGTCGGTATTGCGCGCCATGGACTCCGGACCGTTTTCGCCCGATGCTAAATCGAGCGCGGTTATATCGGCGACATTGGGCTGCACGGTCAGAACTATCGAGCGGTCATCGATAACCCGCCTGAGTGTAAACAGGCCGAACACGTCCGACACCCACAGCGTGTCCACGCCCACCTGATATACGCCCCTATGCGGGCACTTGAGCATGTACTTAAGCGATGTGGTAAAGAACGGGCGCGGGCTTATGACCAGTTCGTCAACCGTCGACGAATCCTCGGGCAGCGAAAGTGTCAGATAAAGCGCGGCGACCGGCAGCGGACAGCGATGACGAACCGAAATCTGCATGGGCAAACTTTCGGTGCGCTTGACCGTCACGGTGGGCATTTGAAAGCCTATCTGCGCGCTATACAGCGTTAGCACCGCCGATATGAAGCTTAGAATCAGCATTACCGTCATTGTGGCACTGACTACATAGTAGAACATGGAGCCGGTGGACAGTGCCGCCAGCAGCACGGTCACAAGTGCCGCAAGGAATATCAGCCAGCGCCGGTTCATGACAGCTTAACCGGCACGGGCACGGCGCTGATTACGCTCTGCAGCACGCGCAGGGAATCCAGTCCCTTCATGCGCGCCTCGGGACCCAGCACCAGACGGTGGCGCAGTACGGGTCCGCACATGCCCTGCACATCCTCGGGTATTACATAGTCGCGGCCGTCCAGCAGTGCCGCCGCCTGGCTGGCGCGCAGTAGCGCGATCGCGCCGCGCGTTGAAACGCCCAGGCTCAGCGCGCTATGATGGCGGCTGGTCTGCGCTATCGATGCGATGTAGCTGCGCACCTCGGGCGCGGCGTATACGCCCGATACCTGCTGTTGCAGTTCCAGTATGTCGTTGGCCGTGCATACGCTCTGCAATTGATCGATGGGGTTGGAGCCGCTGGTGTAGCGCGCCAAGATGTCCACTTCCTCATCATGCGTGGGATAGCCCATCGATATGCACATGAAGAAGCGGTCCAGCTGCGCCTCGGGCAGCGGGTATGTGCCTACGAATTCGACCGGGTTTTGCGTGGCCATGACTATGAAGGGCTGCGGCATTTTGTACGTGTTGCCGTCCACGGTCACCTGACCTTCTTCCATGACCTCAAGCAAAGACGACTGGGTCTTAGGCGATGTACGGTTGATCTCATCGGCCAGAACCAGCTGACTCATTATAAGTCCCTGCTTGTACTCCAGTTCGCCGGTCTTGAAATTGACGATGGAAAAGCCGGTTATGTCCGAAGGCGTTATGTCCGGCGTGAACTGTATGCGCTTGAAAGAGCAGTCCAGCGAGCGCGCCATCGCCGATACCAGCGTGGTCTTGCCCACGCCGGGCACGTCCTCGATGAGCACGTGACCGCGGCATAGCAGCGCGATGAAGAGCAGCTCCACCGCATCCTGCTTGCCGACCACCACGCGGCCGACGTTCTGCTGCAATGCGCCTATGACGCGCCGAGGTTCTTGCATATATCGATCTCTCCTAATAGTCCATATTGTTTACGCTAAAAACAGACCGACTCATAAAGGCGCCGGCCGTAAAGTCGCGTCGCCGCACACGGCGGCATATACTCACACTGATACAGTATACCCAATTCCGCGCCATATTACAAGCATGCTCCAAAAAAACCCCAATTGCGTGGTTGAGTGTTAACGTTTGGCGCGC
>CAYTOU010000213.1:0-4539 GCA_964439295.1 uncultured Oscillospiraceae bacterium | reverse complement strand
GCCGCGCACAGGGCTTGGGCGAGGAGCTTACAAAAATCGCCGATGCGCCTAAGGTAAGTCTTCTGGTATCCATGCCCGCAAAAGGTCTGAATACCGCCGAAGTATTCAAATCATGCGGCGTTGGTAGCATGCAACCGACGCAAGACGCAATAGAATCGCTCAAAGCCTCAAATTGGGAATGGCTGCGCGACAACACCGCAAACGATCTCGAACTGCCCGCCAAATCGATGCGGTCGGATATCGGCGTCTGCATAATGCGAATGTACGCATTGGGCGCAAGCTTTGCGCGCATGACCGGCAGCGGCAGCGCGGTATACGGCGTGTTTACGCAAGAGAAAATAGACAACGCGCTAAACGAGCTAAAGCGCGATTATCCGGATAGCTTTATTACTCATACGCTTGCCTAAAGCTCAAGGCAAGTACAATCAAAGGGGATTTGTCATGCGCGTATTGAAATATGATGTGACCGACTGCGATGACGGACGGCAGATTAAGCAGGTCATTCGCACGCACCTGGGCATATCACATAGACAACTTAGCCGCCTGAAGAATACCGACGGCATGAGCGTGAACGGCGCATCGGTTCACGCCAACTTCGTCGTACACACGGGCGATGCGATAACTCTGCGCCTGGAAGAAGAAACCGCAAAACCGTCTGAGGAGCAGGGCAGTATTCCATCAGAATGCGACATACCCACGGCGGCGGGCAATATCGACTGCGATGAGCTGGATAAACGCTATCGGGAAGATATACAGTACCTGTCACCATCGGGCAATGCGACGACTCAAAGCGAACTGGCTCGCGAGATAATCATATATGAAGACGAGGACATGCTCATAATCAACAAGCCCGCGCCGCTGCCCACAGGCGCAAGCGCCCGTCAGAAAGGTTTGACACTGGAAAGCGTACTATTTGCGCGTTATGGCAAAGGCGGCGATTTCCAGTTCCGCCCGGTGAATCGCCTGGATAAGGGCACGAGCGGACTTATGGCGGTGGCACTCACCGCGCACGCGCATTACGGCCTTCAGCGGCAGTTGCATACGCCCGACTTTGAGCGTGAATATCTCGCACTGACTGTGGGCGCGCCTAAGCCGGGGCAGGGCATAGTCGATCTGCCGATAGGACGTGAACCTGACTCAATAGTAAAGCGCCGCATTGATCCGCAAGGTCGCCCCTGCCGTACGCATTATGCAGTGCTGGGCGAGCAAAACGGCATTGCGCTCGTGCGCCTAAAGCTCGAAACCGGACGCACACATCAGATACGCGTACACATGGCGGCACTGGGTTGTCCTGTATTCGGCGATTTTCTCTACGGCAGTGAGGATGAACGCCTAAGCGGCAGATTCGCACTGCATTCGTGGCATCTAAAATGCGTGCAGCCGGTAACGGGGGAGCACATGGAATTTTACGCGGATATGCCCGCGAAAATGGCGGCACTTTCACCCAAAGTTGACAAAATTGTGCACTGACTTGACACTTAACGGTCAGGGTATATAATAATTTATACACAGCACTCGTTGCGCGGGAGGATGAAATACAATGGATGAAGAGCAGGGAATGTTCAGCGCATACTTTAATGCCGGACAGGATAGTCTGCGCGGCAAGCTGAACGAATGCCGCGACCTGACTGAGGTAGAGGACGCTGTGCGGCTTTTTTGGGATTCTATGCAGCACGACTTCACCGATAAAGTCACAGGCACGCGTGAACGCGAGCTGGGCTATGAACTGTTCGTGGTGGCCAAAAGCGCCATATCGTGTATGCTCAGCGTGTCAAATGCGGACGTGCTCTTTAAGAGCAATACCGATACTCAGCCGCGCAAGGAGCATAAATTCGATTGGAAAAAGTACATCGGCGCGGGCGCAAGCGCGCTGCTCGCGGCGTATCTGTTCCTTGAAGGCATGTGGGTGCCCATGGCAGTGGCTGCGTTCGTTACAGCGTGGCAAAGTGTGGCACTCAGGCGCGACGAAATCAAATTGAATGCACCGCCGGCTTTGCCCGAGGCACATGGTGTGCCCAAGGCGGATATAGAAGAGCTATTGCGCCGCCTTGACAGGCTGTCGCTCAATATGGATGCGGCATATGAGCGCATGAAGGGCGAGGACACAAAGAAATCTCTGCCCGAGTCCATCCAGTGGTCAAACGATCAGCTGGAGGCTGTACAGATGCTGTGGGAAGCGCTAAAGCAGGATGATGGCAAGTATGCGCTCAAGACACTTCCGCAGCTGATAATGTCTTTGGAACAGCAGGGAATGACTATTTGCGAATACAGCGAAAGCAAGGCGGCATACTTTGAACTGCTGCCCGGCGTTGAGGATGGATATACAGTGCGCCCGGCACTCATGTTGGGCGATAAGCTGATTGCCAAGGGTCAGGTCACACAAAAGATGACTTGATTCGCGGCATACATATATGGAGGTATCAATGAGCGATATGGACGATATCAGGGAGCTCACGCCCGATGAAATAAAACAGCAAAACGATGCGCGCGAGGCCGAACTGCTGGATGCGATGAAGCCCGCCGAAACGCCGATCATGGAGTTTTTCGGCGTCGACATGGGCGATGGCGAGTCGGCGGTGTCATGGCTGCGCTCGGATACTCAGACCGAACCGCAGATGCTGGAAATACGCGGCAATAAGAGCATTATATCTGCTCTGGGCATTATGAAAGACGGCACCGCCGTGATAGGTGAGGAAGCATGCCAGATAGCTCAGCCCAAGGAATTGCACCTGCGCTTTAAGAGCAAGTATCTGCGCGATACGCAGGTCGTTTCGGGTTACATTGAGCAGTTTGCGCGTACTCTGATCGATGATCTGCGCAAAACCGGACGCATGCCCGAGGGTACAAACGTGCGCTGCGCAATAGGCTGCCCTTCCGGCTGGAACGGGCAAACGCGTCGCGCATACGCTAACCTGTTTGGCAAGGCGGGCTTTCCGAACGTGCGCGTTGTGTCCGAATCGCGCGCGGCGTTTTTGTACTCGCGCGAGTCGGGTGAACTGCGCATGTCAAGCGAGCTTCTGGGCAAGCCCACGCTCATTATCGATGCCGGTTCATCGACTACTGACTTTACATACGTCGCTGAGCTGACCGAGCAGCGTCTGCCCGTGCACGACTTCGGTGATACTTCATTGGGCGGTGGTCTTATCGAGCAAGAGCTTTTGCGCCTGAACCTGCGCCGCACATGCGATACGGCTATACTCGACCTTATGGAAAAGTATCCGCAGTGCCGCTCCAGATGCGAGATGGAGGCACGCAAGGTAAAGGAAATGTACTTTACACGTCGTCGTCGCGGACATAGCGATTCCATAGTGCCGTGCGAGTCGTCGGTCAAGCTGTACTGCACGATGCCGCCTACGACGGTCGACATTACATGCAGCGATGACGACATGGAAAAGGTGCTGAATACGCCGCTTGCCGAGCTGGGCAATCTGAGCTTCATCGATGCCTATCGCCGTAGTCTCACCGATGCCCGCAGCGTATTAGGTCACGATGTAAGCGTGGTGCTTATGACCGGCGGTGCGTCCCGCATGGACTTTATGCAGAAGATTGCCGCCGAGGTATTCCCAGGCGCGTTGATAGTGCACGGACTAGAGCCCGAGTTCGCGATTGCGCGCGGACTGTGCTATGCGCTGCGTACCGATGCGCGCGCCGAAGGCTTTACGCGCGATGTAGAAAAGCTGATTAAGTCGCCCGCAGTTGAAAACATAGTCAAAAGCGAACTGAATCGCCTGTTCTCGGATATATCCAAGCCCATTGCAAAGGCAATGACCGATAAGATTGCCGAGCCCATATTCAAGCGCTGGCGTGCCGGTTCGATAGAGACGATTAACGACATAGCCGATGAAATACAGTCCGCAACCGCCACATACTTCCGTAGCAGCGAAATGAAGTCCGAACTGGAACCGTATGTGATCGAATGGCTCAAGCAGCTCAGACCGCAGCTGGAGGCGCTTACCGATCCCATATGTGATCGCTACGATCTGCCCCGCACGGCATTGCGCTTTTCGGGCTCGCTCATGTTCACGCCCGGCGGCATTGACATAGCATCGGGTCAGATAATCAGCTTTGAAGGCATTAAGGTGCTTATTGATGTCATTGTGGCTTCCATATTCGCCATGATAATGGGCGGCACCGAAACGGCTCTTATCGCAACGGGTCCTATGGGACTGATAATCGGCGCGATACTGGGCTTGATCGTCGCTGTAATAGGTTCACAGGCGGCGGATAAGAAACTGCGCAACGTGAACCTGCCCAAGAGCGTGCGCAAGCTCTTTTCGGAAAAGCGCTTCCACGCCAGCCTTGAGCGCAAGCAGAGTGACTTTGCATTCACGATATTCGATAAGCTCATGGCTGATTTGGAAAAGCCCACGCCCGAAATCACTAAGATGATAAACGACATAGCGGACTGCCTGGAAACGCAATTGCGCGATATGCTGAATAAGGCGGTTATGCTGATAAGGTAAATAAATAAACGAAAACAGTGGGGATGCTCGATTCAAGGCATCCCCACTGTTTCGATATTCGTCTAAAATTAACTGT
>CAYTOU010000212.1:0-4547 GCA_964439295.1 uncultured Oscillospiraceae bacterium | reverse complement strand
TGTGTGTAGCTCTTAACAGTGACAGTATATACGATTATGGGCGGGGATGTCAATCGGATTGTGGGGATTTTAATATGTTACGGGCATTGCTTATTCCCGCAAAGGAGTAAAAATCTATTGACATCCCCGCCACGCAGTGTATAGAATGTACTTACCGAATAAACTGAATCGGAGGGGAAAACAAGATGCTTAACGTAGCAATGCTGAGCAAATGGCATGTGCATGCCGCGGGATATGCAAAGACCCTACAGGGCATGGACGACGTCAATGTCACCTGCGTATGGGATGAGAACGCCGAGCGCGGCGCCGCGTGGGCGCAGGAGCTGGGCGCGGAGTTCGAGAGCGATCTGGACAAGCTCCTGAGCCGTCCGGATGTCGATGCGGTCGCGGTCAACTGCCCCACTGCCATGCATCCCGAGGTCATTATAAAGGCTGCGCGCGCGGGCAAGCACATATTCACCGAAAAGGTGCTGGCGCTGACCGTACGCGAATGCGACGAAATAATCAAGGCGATAAATGACGCCGGCGTCAAGTTCTGCATATCCTTCCCGCAGCGCTGCTGGGGACGCAATAAGTACATAAAGCACATGATCGATTCGGGCGCGCTGGGACGCGTGACAATATTCCGCGTGCGCGATGCGCATGACGGGTCGCTGCGCGATTGGCTGCCCGACTATTGGTACGACCGCGATTTGACCGGCGGCGGCGCCATGATGGATCTGGGCGCGCATCCGATGTATCTGTCCAGCTGGATGATGGGGCGTCCGCGCCGCATACAGTCCATGTTCAACAACATCACCGACCGCGCGGTTGAGGATAACTCGGTATGCACAATCGAGTTCGAAAACGGCGCAATCGTAATATCCGAAACCAGCCTGGTAGCACCGATGAATCCCAAGCTGCTGGAGGTATACGGCACAAAGGGCGTAATAATCTGCCGCGACAAGGACATATCGGTAAGGCTGGAGGGTCAGGATGACTTCTTCACGCCCGAACTGCCCGCGGACGACACGATGCCCATACGTCAGTGGGTCGAGGGCATACTGTACGGCAAGGAGATACCCTTCGATCTGGCCGCCGCGCGCGATCTGACCGAGCTGATGGAGAACGCGTACATCGCCGACAAGGAAGGTCACGAAGTGTACTTTGCCAAATAATATAGCTTGAATTCCACTCCCCCGCTTTCGCTTGAGTGTCCTGCGAAAGCGGGGTTTTTACATGAATAGGCGCGCATATGTGATTTGACATGAGCCGAATTTGTGGTACAATAGGTTCAGCGGCATGAGTGCTTTTTATTTTTGTACGTTGGTTAGTTTAATCTAACTTGATGTAGCAATGTTTCTAGGAGGTCATATATGTCGAAGAAGGCAACGGAGTTTCAGCGGGTCGCGATGAGCCGCATGTACCGCGGCAAGCAGATTTTTAAACCGCTCAACACAGGTTGGGTGGACGAGCATGTGGCGAGCGTGCGCGAGTGGGTCGCGAACGTATTCTTCTACCGCAAGGGCGATTCGGTTATCATGATAGACGCGGGGTACAATTACGATAGGCTGGCGGAGAAGATGAGCTGGCTGGGAATTGATCCGAGCAGCATAAAGCATATACTGATAACGCATCAGGACACCGATCACGTCGGTGCGGTCGAGAGGGACAGCTCTGGCATATTCAAAAGTGCGCGGCTGTACATAGGCGAAATCGAAAACAAGTATCTGACCGGCGAGACGCCGCGCAAGGTATGTTATCACATGTACAAGCTCCCCCACGTCGACATACCCAACGAAAAGGTGCTGCTCAAGGACGGACAGGTGTTTGAAATTGAGGGCATCAAGATAGAGGGCTTCTTAGTACCCGGGCACACATGGGGGCATATGGTGTACCTAATCGACGACAAGTACCTGTTCACAGGCGACACGATATGGTTCGGCGCGGACGGCGGATACAGCTTTATAAACGGTTTGGCAGAGGACAACAAATTGGCAATGAAGTCGCTGGAGGAGTTTGAAAGCAAACTACGCAAGCGCAATTTGCATCCGATATTCCTGACCGGTCACACGGGCTGGACCGATGATTTCGAGTTCGCATTCAAGCATCGCGATAAGTATTGCTCGCCGTTTAAAAAGCGCGTGCCCGACCCGTCGGCACCGTATGACGGATATGACGAATCCGACGATACAAAGGAACGCGCGCAATCGCAAAGGCTTAAGCCGGTTAAGACATAAGGGATGCGCACCCCGAGTATTACAACAGTGCCGGTTACCACAGCAATAAGTAAGCAAAAAAGTACTGCCCGCCGACAGGATTTTCCCCTATCGGCGGGCAGTTTGTTTTATTTGATATTAGCGCAGCTCTGCACCGAACTTATGCTTGCAGTTGCCCACTACCTTACGCATGGCGGCGTTAATCTCGTCGTCAACCAGGGTATGGTCTGCGGCGCGCAAGGTCAGCGAGAATGCTACGGACTTCTTGCCCAGACCCAACTGTATACCGCGGTATACATCGAATACGGCAACGTCCTCGCACATCTTGCCGGCGGCGTGCTTTATCTCGTCGATAATGTCGCCCACGGGCTGGCTTTCGTCCATTACCAGAGCCAAGTCGCGGCTTACCGCCGGGAACTTCGGTATGGGCTTAGGCGCCTCTATTGCAGGCTCGCACTCGTCCAGAGTGGTGATGTCTATCTCGGCGATGTATATGCGCTTGCCTTCCAGACCGAATGCCGCCGCGATATCGGGGTGTATCTCACCCAACTGACCCAGAGGCTTGCCGTTCACGCTGACGCGTGCCTTACGGCCGGGATGGAAGTAGCAGTCGCCGTCCGGAGTATACTTTCCGGTTTCGCCGAAGTGTACAAGTATGGAATTGACAATGTCCTTGAGTGCGTAGAAGTCCGCGCCCTCGCCGAACATGGCAATTTCCAGAGTATTGAGCTCGTTGGGCAGGTTAGCCAGCTTGCCATCGGGGGTCTTAGCCATTTCGGTGGTCTTTTCAAAGCGCATAGCGGTTTCGAAAAGCACCGCGCTGGTATTGCCGCGATTGACGTTATAGCTGACGGTCTGCAGCATGGAAGGCGTAAGCGTAGTGCGCATGACCGAGGTATCCTCACCCAAGGGGTTGAGCAGGCGCACGGGGTTGAGGCGCGGGTCGTCCTTATCCAGACCCAGCTTCTCTATATCGTGCGGGCTAATGAATGAGTAAGTTTCGATTTCGAACGCACCGGCGGCCAGCAGTGCCTCGCGCACGCGGTCGAGTACGATATGCTCGTGGTTCTTGCCACCACGAATGGTCTTGCCCACCATGAGCGTGGAGGGAATGTTGTCGTAGCCGTACAGGCGCAGCACTTCCTCGGATATATCGGCATAGCTTTCCATATCCATGCGGTACTTAGGCACATGGCAGATAAGCTCATCGCCGTTGCGCTCGGTGTTCATATCCAGGCTATCCAGTATCTCGACCATCTTTTCGGCGGGTACATCGATGCCCAGATGCTGCTGTATGCGCTTTACCGACGCGGTAATTACCTTTTCGGGCTCGGGATTGGGATAGTTATCCACAATGCCGGGTGCCACATCGCCCGCGTCGAGCATGTTGACCAGCTGGCAGGCGCGCTTCATCGCGTCCATGGTCATTGCCGGGCACACGCCGCGCTCGTAGTGACCGGATGCATCGGTACGCATGCCCAGCTTACGGCCGGTCAGTCGTATGCAGGTGCGATCGAATACGGCGCACTCGAACAATACATCGTGCGTGGCATCGGTTATCTCGGACTCCTCGCCGCCCATTATGCCGGCAAGGCCGGTTGCCTGCTGACCATCGGCGATAACCAGCATGCTCTCGTCCAGATCATGCTCCTTGCCGTCCAGAGTCTTGAGCTTTTCGCCATTGGCGGCGCGGCGCACGATTATCTTGCCATCGCGCACCTTGCTCAGGTCAAAGGCGTGCATGGGGTTACCGGTTTCGATCATTACGAAGTTGGTTATATCGACGATGTTGTTTATCGGGCGCATGCCGGCCGCGTACAGGTAATCGCGCAGCCACTTAGGCGATTCGCCAATGCGCACGTTGCGTATGAGCTTGCCTATGTAGCGCGGGCACAGATCAGTGTCGCGCACCTCTATGCTTACGCTATCCTGCATGGGAGCGACATCGGCTTCCTTTACGTCCAGCTTAGGCGCCTTATACTTGGTGCCCAGCACAGCCGCGGTTTCGCGCGCCATACCCCATATGCTCAGGCAGTCGGGACGATTGGCGAGTACTTCAAAGTCCATTACGCTGTCGCCCAGACCGAATACCTGCTTGACATCGGTGCCGGGAGCTACATCCTCGAATATCTCGATAATGCCCTCATTGCCGATGTTGGGATATACGGAGCTAGGTACATCCAGCTCGGGACCCGAGCAGAGCATGCCGTTAGAGACCTCGCCGCGCAGCTTGCCCTTCTTAATCTTGCCGCCGGGCAGCTCCGCGCCGTCCAGTGCCGCCGCCACGCGCATGCCCGCGTGTACATTGGGCGCGCCGCACACTATCTGAATGGGCTCGCTTTCGCCCAC
>CAYTOU010000211.1:0-4567 GCA_964439295.1 uncultured Oscillospiraceae bacterium | reverse complement strand
TTTTCGAGGTCTACCCAGCGGTCTTCCTTGGAGGAGAGCTGGATGGCTTTTACAAGGTTGAGGGCGGGGAAAGCCTGGACGCCGTCCAGCCAGAAGTGTTCGCCCTTAATGATGTGGTCGTACATGTCGGTGATCTGAGCCAGATGACCGGTGCCCCAGTAGGCCTTGCCGCCCACGTCAAGCTTCGCGGGGGTAAAGAGCACCTGCACGTCGTCGTCCACAAACTTGTAGAGCCTGTCGCCGCGTAGGAGTAGAGTGCCCTTTTCAAGTATGTACTCCACTTCAATGGGCGCATCAATGCAGTTGGTGTTAGTGCAGTTGATTATGCCGCGCGCGCCGCACTCGTATTCCAAAGTCGCGTGTACGCTTTCCTCAACCTCGATTACGCCCTGTAGATAATCGATGGAAGTCTTGCCCTTTACGCGCTTGGCGGGACCTACAGAATAGAGCATTAGGTCAAGCGTGTGTATCGACTGGTTGATAAGCGTGCCGCCGCCCTCGGTTACCATGCTGCCGCGCCAGCCGCTCTCCGTGTAGTACGGCGCTTCGCGGTGCCATAGTACGTTCGCGCGTACAGTCTTGAGCGCGCCCAGCTCGCCCGACTTGAGTACCTTGCGCAAAGTCTGAACAGAACCGTTGTAGCGATTCTGGAATATGACCGCCAAACGTCCGTCAGACGCCTCGATCATCTTGTGCGCGTCCTCAATGGTCGTTGCCATAGGCTTTTCGGTAAGTACATACTTGCCCGACTTGAGTGCCTCAAGCGCCATAGGCGCATGCAAATAGTGCGGCGTGCATAGATGTACACAGTCGATGTCTTCTCGCGCGATTAGCTCGTGATAATCCTCGTATATGGTCGGCTCCCAGCCGCGCGTGTCATGGCAGTAGTCGTATGCCTTCTTGGCGCGCTCGGGACGTATATCGCATACCGCGACTACACATACGTTGTCCATGCGGCATAGGCAGTTGAGGTGTACGGCGCTTATTCCGCCGCAACCGATAACGCCAACCTTTACAGGCGTGTTCATATATATAAGACCTCCCGGCAGTTTTTAAAGTCAGTCACTTGTGCGGGTGTGTGTGAAGGCGTACGCACCTATGGACGCCGCTACACCCAGATTGAGCGAATCGATTAGATTGTTGTGCGGTATGACTACGCTTTGTCCCATCTCGGCAAACTCGTGCGGTAAGCCCGATGCCTCGTTTCCGAATATCAGCGCGTAGGGCTCACGGCGCACACGGCACGCCTCGTCAAGCTCAATCGCGCCGTCCAGCATGAACGGATAGAGCTTGTGGTCGGGATAGAGCGCGCGGTACTCCGAAAAGGTGTCAAAGTACCGTATCCGGTGAAAGAATAGCGCACCCATCGATGAGCGCAGAGCATGCGGGTCAAACGCGTCAACCGCGGGTCGTATTATCGCGATGTCGCGTAGGTTAAAGCCCAGTAGAGTACGTAGTATCGTGCCCAGATTTCCGCTGTCGGATATGTTGTGCAGCACGACATGGTTCGTGTCGGGCTTAAGCGAATCGCTGAACTTGTTAAACACCAGCGCCGCATAGCAGTTTTCCTTGCGCGATACCCGCTCCAGCACGCGCGCGGCTTCCTCCTCGCGCACGCCCAGCTCGCGGCAGCGCGCGCGCAGTTTCGCAATGCCCTCGTTGCGCTCGCCTTCGGGATTAAGCAGTAGGCGAGTGGCACACTCCGGTCGCGCCTCCAGTAGCTTTAGCGCCGGAAATACGCCTAAGCAGTATGAATAGTCCAGTGATTTATTGTACGGCTCCAGTTTGGGCATATGCTAAGCGGCTCCTTTTTTGTTTGGATCAAAAGGCGCGGATTATTCCCACGCCTGTCCCTTGCTCTCCAGTATGTCGATGAGCGCGTGCGCGGCCAGATTGAACTTTTCGACCGCCTCGCCCGGCTGCAGCTTTCCGCCCGCCAGATGCGGCTCAAGCGTCATAAAGCCCTGATAGTCCATGTCTATGAGCTGATCGATTATCCACGGTATGTTACCGTCGCCCTGTCCCGCCGGACGGTGCGCGTTGGATACATCCTTAAAGCCCATGTCGCGGTGCTCCATCTCGTTGCCGTTTTGATACAGCGAATCCTTTATGTGCATGTATGTCAGGTACTTCTTAAGGCGCGGGAAGCCGTCCTTGGTGTCCTGATTGCACTGTACATAGTTGGACGGGTCGAATACCAGACCCAGCTCGGGCGCAAAGCGCTTCATCAGGCGCTCGCAACGGTCGTTGCTGTCGCCGAATATCGCCTTTTCGTTTTCGTGTACCAGCTGTACACCGGTGCCGCGCGCAACCTCAAGCATGCGCGCCATGCGCTCAAATACCTGCTGCTCGTACTCGTCCTCGTGCCCCACGGGTACAAAGAATGAGAACATGCGTATGTACTTCGCGCCCAGTATCTGCGCTACGCTTATCGTGTTTTTCAGCTTTTCGATATGCGCATCCATGTCGTCGTTTATATCGATCTTGCCTATGGGCGAGCCGATGGACGAAAGACCTATGCCCGCATTGTCAAGACGCTTGCGTACGTCCTTTGCTTCACTCTCGGTCAGGTCGGATACGTTCTTGCCGTCAATATTGCGCGGCTCAATGTGGCTTATGCCCAGCGCCTTGAGCGTTGCTATCTGGTCATTCAGAAACGGCGACGCCTCATCCGCAAAGGCGGAAAGTATGAATTTGGCCATGATATGATCCTCCCTACTATATCTATATAATATGCCGCCGTTGGCAGTGCGCGACATATTAAGTCAAATGTATTATACACCCGCATGCTTTTAAAATAAAGCCTTTTATTTCCCAAAATGCGGAATTTGTGCCAAACATGATCAACATATGTGCAAACACGAACTATGCTATGCAATAATCCGCATAATAAGCATTTTAGCCGAATGAAAAAGCGCACGTTGGCGGCGGCAGTTGTGATTTGTTCGTAAATAGGGCATGGATCGGGGCGGTTTAATCGATAATTAACCCTATCGAACATAAGATAGCTTGACACAGAATGAGCAAATGACGTATAATCTCTCAAATCTATTTTGACAGTGCAAAAGCACCTGCAATTTACGAATAATGGAAAGGATGGGGATCAAATGCTGGGTTCAGTTATTCGCGAGGGTCTGACGTTTGATGACGTGCTGCTTGTACCGCGCAAAAGCTCGGTGCTGCCGCGCGAAGTGGATACTTCTGTTGAGCTGACAAAGGGCATAAAGCTGAACGTGCCGCTGATAAGCGCGGCAATGGATACCGTAACCGATGCGCGTTTGGCCATTGCGATAGCGCGCGAGGGCGGCATAGGCATAATTCATAAGAATATGTCTATCGAGGAACAGGCCAATCAGGTGGACAAGGTAAAGCGCAGTGAGCACGGCGTAATTACCGATCCCTTCTTCCTGTCCGCGGATCACCGCATATCCGACGCTCTGGCGCTTATGGAGCGGTACCGCATATCGGGCGTGCCGATAACCAATGGCACAAAGCTTGTAGGCATCTTGACCAACCGCGACCTTCGCTTTGAAACCGACTACACCCGCAAGATAGGCGAGGTCATGTCAAAGGAAAACCTGGTCACCGCACCGGTGGGCACCACGCTGGAAGAGGCGCAGAAGATACTGGCGCAGCACAAGATCGAAAAGCTGCCCATAGTCGACGACGACTTTAACCTGCGCGGACTCATCACCATAAAGGATATCGAAAAGGCAGTCAAGTACCCCAACTCCGCAAAGGACGTACACGGTCGCCTTCTGTGCGGCGCGGGCGTGGGCGTAACGCGCGACACGATGGAGCGCGTAGCCGCTCTGGTCGCCGCCAAGGTTGACATAATCGCGATAGACACCGCGCACGGCCATTCCAAGGGCGTTATAGACACCGTGCGCCGCGTAAAGGAAGCATATCCCGACCTGCCGGTAATCGCGGGCAACGTAGCGACCGCGGGCGCAACGCACGACCTGATCGAGGCGGGCGCGGACGTAATTAAGGTAGGCATAGGCCCGGGCTCCATATGCACCACGCGCGTAATATCCGGCGTGGGCGTGCCGCAGCTGACCGCTATAGCCGACTGCGCGCAGGAAGCCGACCGCATGGGCGTACGCATAATCGCCGACGGCGGCATCAAGTACACCGGCGACATACCCAAGGCACTTGCCGCGGGCGCATCCGCGGTCATGATAGGCAGCCTGTTCGCCGGCACCGAGGAGAGCCCCGGAGCGATGGAGATCTATCAGGGTCGTTCCTTCAAGGTATACCGCGGCATGGGCTCCATGGGCGCCATGCAGCAGGCACACGGTTCGTCCGACCGCTACTTCCAGGAGGATCAGAAGAAGCTGGTTCCCGAGGGCGTAGAGGGTCGCGTACCGTACAAGGGACCGCTGAGCGACACCGTGTATCAGATGATAGGCGGTCTGCGCTCCTCGATGGGCTACTGCGGCACGGCAACGATAGACGCGCTGCGCGCCGAGGGCGAGTTCATCCGCATAACCAACAACGGTCTGACCGAGAGCCATCCCCACGACATATCGATCACCAAGGAAGCGCCGAACTATTCGGTACGCGG
>CAYTOU010000210.1:0-4627 GCA_964439295.1 uncultured Oscillospiraceae bacterium | reverse complement strand
ACTAGTCACTAACTCAAAGCCAACCGCTAGCAACGCACAAAACGCGCCCCACCGCAAAGCGGCAGGGCGCGAAATCATCTATAAAGAAACAATCAAGTTCCGAGCGCCTCAGCACTCTAACTAAAGCTAACAGCTAACCGCTAACGGCTAACAGCTTCCCCCGTCTCTTACTTACCCAGCACCTTGAGCGCGGTGGCGGCGACGTTCTCGCCGGTGAAGCCGAAGCGCTTGAAGAGCTCGGCGGCGGGAGCGGATGCGCCGAAGTGGTCGAGGGTTACGGTTGCGCCGTCCAGACCGACATACTTGTGCCAGCCGAAGGATACAGCGGCCTCAACGGCTACGCGGGCGCGTATAGCCTTGGGCATTACGCTCTCCTTGTACTCGTCGCTCTGCTGCTCGTAGAGTTCGAAGCAAGGCATGGAGATGACGCGCGCCTTGACGCCCTGAGCGGACAGAATGCCCTGAGCCTCAACGCACTGCTCAACCTCGGAGCCGCTCGCCATCAGCAGAACGTCCGGAGTGCCTTCGCAGTCGGAAATGATGTAGCCGCCCTTGAGCGCATCCTTGCCCGAATGCTCGTACAGGGGCAGATTCTGACGGGTCAGAACCAGAGCGGTGGGCGCATGAGCGGTCTGAGAGAGTATCCAGCCCGCGGCGCACTCGCGGCTGTCGGCGGGACGGAATACGTTTAGACCGGGCATTGCGCGCAGACCTGCCAGATGCTCGACCGGCTGATGGGTGGGTCCGTCTTCGCCAACGCCGATGGAGTCGTGGGTCAGTATGTAGGTTACCGGCAGCTTCATGATAGCGGACATGCGCATGCCGTTCTTCATGTAGTCGGAGAATACGAAGAAGGTCGCGCAGTAAGGACGCAGACCGCCGTGCAGCGCAATACCGTTGGTGATGGCGCTCATGGCATGCTCGCGTACGCCGTAGTGCATGTTGCAGCCGTTGCGATCCTCGGCGGAGAAGTCGCCGCGACCCTTCATGTTGGACTTGTTGGACGGCGCAAGGTCAGCGCTGCCGCCGAACAGGTTCGGGATAAGAGCAGCCAGCTTGTTAAGCACAGTGCCCGAAGAATTGCGGGTGGCTTCCTTGCCCTCGAATGCCCACAGATCTTCGTTGTTCATAAGGTCGATGGGCAGCTCCTCGCTGAACCACAGATCCCACTCCTTGGCCAGATCCGGGTACTCTTCGCGGTAGGCGGCGAACATCTTCTTCCACGCGTCTTCGGCTTCCTCGTTCTTCTTCATCATGCCGGCGATGTGATCGTATACTTCCTGCGGTACGGTGAAGGGCTCTTCGCAAGGCCAGCCCAGCGCCTTCTTGGTGGCAGCCAGATTGTCCACGCCCAGAGGTTCGCCGTGCGCGGAAGCCATGCCCGCCTTGGGCGAGCCGTAGCCGATCGCGGTGTGGCATACTACCAAAGTGGGCTTGTCGGAATTCTTGGCAAGCTCGATTGCCGCGGATACCTGAGTGTAGCAGTTGCCGTCCGCAACGTCTATTACGTTCCAGCCGTATGCACGGTAGCGCGCGGGTACATCCTCACGGAAGGCGATGTTGGTGTTGCCTTCGATGGAGATTTCGTTGTCATCGTACAGCGCGATCAGCTTGTTCAGCTTGAGCGTACCGGCCAGAGAGCAAGCCTCGCCCGATATGCCTTCCATCATGCAGCCGTCGCCCAGTATGCAGTAGGTGTGATGGTCAACTACCGGATAGCCCGGACGGTTGAACTTGGCGGCCAGATGCGCCTCGGCGATAGCAAAGCCGACAGCGTTGGCAATGCCCTGACCCAGAGGTCCGGTCGTGGTCTCTACGCCCACGGTGTGCTTGTACTCGGGATGGCCGGGGGTCAGGCTGCCCCACTGACGGAAACGCTTGATTTCATCCATGCTCAGGCCGTAGCCGAACAGGTGCAGTAGCGAATACTCCAGCATGGAGCCGTGACCGCTGGACAGAACGAAACGATCGCGATCGATCCACTGCGGATCCTTGGGGTTATGCTTCATCTGAGTTGCCCACAGTGCATACGCCATATCGGCAGCACCCATAGGCATGCCGGGGTGACCGGACTTGGCCTGCTGTACCGCCTCGGCAGCCAGCACTCGTATGGCATTTGCACAGAGCTTGTCTATCTGAGCCATTTTAAGTCCCTCCCAAAATAAAGTATTCTAGTATTTATGATTATCGGTTTAAACCGGGGGAACGCTTATTGAACGCCTATGGCATTCTTAAGAGGCGTGAGGTCGACGTTTTCGCAGTCCTTGATAACTTCATACAGCTGCTTTAGCATTATCATGATGCCGCCGGCGACATCGCTTTCCGCGTTGAGCGGCAGCACCGGGTCGTGCAGCGACAGGCGCAGCAGGAACCACGCGTTGTCCACGCCATCGCCTATGTCAAAGCTTATGCGCATGCCCTCGCGATTGTCGGGCGCCAGATGCCAGCTGCGGTCGTCCAGAGTGTGCGCCAGTACGCGGTCGATTACCGCCTGACCCGCCGTGCGATAGTCCTCGCATGTGAGCTTTAGGCGGATTTCGGTGCTCTCGACAGGCTCTTTGAGGTCGGCTATAAGCGAGCCCAGGGTCTGACCCTCGCGCTTACGGCGCATGGCCTCTATAACAAGGCGGGTGACCAGATACATGCCGTCGTCCAGGAAGTAGTTTTCGCGCAGTGCCGCGTGACCCGAGGTCTCGATTGCCAGCGGGCAGTCTATGCCCTCTTCGTTAAGGCGAATGGCCTCGTCGATTACGTTGCGATAGCCGCGCTTATAGCGGTAGTGTACGCCGCCCCACTCGTTTATGAATGTCTTAAGTCCGCTGGACGTGACCGAGTCGGTGACGAACGTCGCGCCCGGATGCTCCTCAAGCAGTATAGCCGCGATGAGGGCGATAAGGCGGTTGCGGTTGATTTCCTTGCCGGTGGAGTCGACTATCGCGGCGCGGTCGCAGTCGCAGTCGAATATGACGCCCATGTCGGCCTCGTTTTCGACGACGGCGCGGCTAATGGAGTCCATCGCCTCGCGCACTTCGGGATTGGGTATGTGGTTGGGGAAGTGACCGTCGGGCTCCAGGAACTGGCTGCCCTCGGTGTTCGCGCCCAGCTCGCGCAGAAGGCGCTCATAGAAGCCGCCCGCGCCATTGCCCGCGTCGACAACCACGTGCAGTCCCAGCAGCGGCAGTGCCACATCGGTGTTCAGTCCGCGGCGCACCATGCTCTTGAGCTGCTCGGAGTATATGCTCAAAAAGTCGATTTGCTTGACCAGGCGCGGCTTTACGTACGTGGTCTGCGCGCGCTTAAGTATCTCGGTAATCTCGTCGCCGGTCAGACCGCCCTGACGCGTCACGAACTTAAGGCCGTTGCGCGTCCACGGCAGATGGCTGGCGGTGACCATAATCGCGCCGTCACAGTTGGTTTCGGGCGTAACGGTGGTCATGAACATCGCGGGCGTGGTGCACAGTCCGCAGTCCAGCACGTCGCAGTCGGCACTGGTAAGTCCCCGTATCGCCGCGCGCGCAAGTCTGGGTCCGGACAGGCGCGAATCGCGCCCCACGGCTATAGTCAGATCGCCGGGCTGCTTGCCCATCTTCTCGGCCAGAAAGCCCGCGAACACGTACGCCGTGGTTTCGGCCAGCTCGTCGGTTATCTGAACCGGTATGCCGTCGTGCTCAATGGCCTCGCCTCGTATATCGCTGCCCGATTTCAGCTTGAGCCAATCGCTTCTCATGTATAATGCTCCTTTTTCAAAAACTCTCACGCAATCAATTAGAATGCGCACCTGCTATGCGGTCGAACGCGCTTTCCTTCTCCTCGCGCTCGGGTCGTATGCTGTACATAAAGTCGTAGACGCCTTTAAGCGCGATGATATGCTTTGCGATATCCTCTGCGATATCGCTCTTCATAAGCTCCTCACACGTATACGCGTGGTTGAGACCCAAACTTTTGAGCGTGTATATCGCGCGCAAGTCCTGACTTAGCCCGTCCGGGACGCTCATGCGCTTATAGCTTTGCCCGCCCAATGTGAAGTCGTTTAGCTGCCCGGAGCACAGTATGCTCTTTACGTACGCGGGGTCTTTTTGGATTGCCGCGCGTATGGCATCGGTCCATGCGCGGTCGTCGCCGTACATGCCCGCGCCCACATTGCCGCCCTGAGCGCTTATGTCAAAGTAAAAGTGAAAGCAATCGCACTTATCCCAGCCGCCGCGATGGTATCCCAGCCACATATAGTCGCGGTAGGGCGACTTATCGCGCGAATACCTCAGGTCGCGGTTAATATGGGATATGACGCGTGCGGGGCGAACCTCAATATCGCGGTCTATCTCAAGCAGTGTGGGCGCAAGCTCCTCGCACAGCTCGCGCAGCGGCGTGCGCACACTACGCGCGTACCAATCGTGGTTATCATAAAAGAAATCGCGATTATTATTGAACGATATCGCCATGAAAAACTCAAACGTGCCTCTATCGAAGCCCGAAAACATGGTTTCACCCCTTCTCCTATAATATTATACAGTTCAATTCGATACTTGGCAAGCGAATTATGGTTATATAAGTCCGCAGTTGCCGCGGCTAGCTTAGTCATCATGCACGATGCGCATGGTATTAATTTAACGCTTACACCCACTGGCGT
>CAYTOU010000209.1:0-4633 GCA_964439295.1 uncultured Oscillospiraceae bacterium | reverse complement strand
GGGAGGGCTTTGGGGTGCAGAGGGAGACTATGACTATAGCGATTAGGCTTGCGATAAAGGCGGGCAGTAGCTCGTAAATGCCGAATATGCCGCCCAGGGGCTTTATAAAGAGGTTCCAGATGAATACCATGGCGCCGCCCACGATCATGCCGGCGATTGCGCCCGGGTACGTGGTGCGCTTCCAGAATAGGCATAGTAGCATAAGCGGTCCGAACGCCGCGCCAAAGCCCGCCCACGCAAATGAGGTTATGCCGAATATGGTCGAGTTGGAGTTCCACGCAATGGCCATGGCAATGAGAGTAATGGCGACAAGCGTAATGCGGCTGCACCACATGACCTGCTTTTCGGTGGCGTCTTTTTTCAGTATGCCGCGATATATGTTCTGGCTGACCGCGCTGGCGGAAATCAGTAGGTAGGAGTCGGATGATGAGATCGCCGCCGCCAGTATGCCCGCGCAGGCAAAGCCGGCAAGTATGGGCGGTAGGAAGCTCGTCGCGGCATCAATGAATACGTTTTCGGCATCGCTGTTGGATAGATAGTCCAGACCCGCAACACTGCGCGCCGCTATGCCGATGAATACAGCAGCCGCCATCGAGATCATAACCCATATTATGGCTACACGGCGGGAACGACCCAGCTCGCTCTCGGAACGTATGCCCATGAAGCGCAAAAGTACCTGCGGCATGCCGAAGTAGCCAAGACCCCACGCAAGGTACGATACTATGGTCAGGACGCTGTAGTCGTTCTTTACGCCGAATACGTTTATCTCGGTCGAGGACGGCGTGGCGCTGCTGGTAAGCGAAAAGAAACCGTCATAGCTCTTGGCATTGGCGATAACGGCGCCCATGCCGCCCGCATGCACGACAAGCAGTATCATAAGCATTATCAGCACGGTTATCATGACGACCGCCTGCATAAAGTCGGATGCGCTTTCGGCAAGGAAGCCGCCCAGGAATGTGTACACGAGTACAAAGACCGCAGCCACTATCATCATGCTCTGATAGGATAGTCCGAAGAGGTTTGCAAATAGCTTGCCGCAGGAACTAAGGCACTGTGCCGCGTAGACGCTGAAGAATATGATTATAATCAGCGCGCTTATGCTCATTATAATTTTCTTTTTCTCATGGAAGCGGTTTGAGAAGAAGTCCGGCACAGTAAACGCATCGACCGCAATGCTGTAGCGGCGCAGGCGCTTGGATACGATAAGGAAGTTTAGATATGTGCCCAGGGCAAGACCTATGCATGTCCAGCCCGCATCCGCAATGCCCGTCCAGTACGCAAGTCCGGGTATGCCCATCAGAAGATAGCCCGACATGTCCGATGCCTCGGCGCTGAACGCGGTGACCCACGGTCCTAAGCTGCGCCCGCCTAGGAAATAAGACTCCGCGTCCTTGTTGGCGCGCTTGGCGAAAAATATACCGATTCCGATAACCGCCAGCATGTATACCGCCATTGCCATTAGGTGTTGAATGTTTGCTGAAGTCATTGGTACTTCCCCTCTCTCGACTTTGCGGCGGATCTTTTACATTTTACAATAAAACCGCCTTGACAAATGACACATGAAGTTTTATAATGTATAGTATGAAATTACTTTAAGTGTCGACATGCATGATACCACGCATGCGCCTAAAAATCAAGAGGAAAAACACGATGGATACAAAAAAATACGAAGTCTTCGCAAAAACAGTGGATATGGCATCGCTGACAAAAGCGGCGCAGGAGCTGGGACTCACCCAGTCGGGCGTGAGCCATATTATCGCCGCGGTGGAAAGCGAGCTGGAACTGCCGCTGCTTAAGCGCACGCGCACGGGTGCGCGCCTGACGCCGGACGGCGAAAAACTGATGCCGTACATACGCGAAATACTTAAGCAGGAAAAGCTACTGCGCGAAGCGGCGGCACAACTGCACACTCTGGTCAGCGGCAAGGTGCGCATAGGCACATTCACGAGCGTCGCCACGCACTGGCTGCCCGCAATGATGATGAGCTTTCAGCAGCAATACCCGCATGTGGACTTTAGGCTGTTTAACGGCGACTACCACGATGTGGATACGTGGATAAGTGACGGCAGTGTGGATATAGCCTTCATCGCCCTGCCCACCAAGCATAAGTGCAAGTGCATACCGCTATACGAAGATGCGCTTATGGCAATACTTCCTAAAGGTCACCCGCTTACCAAATGCGATGTGTGTAGCGTCGAGGACATGGCGCGCGAGCCCTTTATAACCCTGCTGGAGTCGTCCAACCACGATGCGCGACGCGCGCTCAGCACGGTCAAGACAAAGCCCAACATCCGCTTTGAGACAAAGGACGATTACGCCGCCATAGCGATGGTGCGTCAGGGGCTGGGCGTGAGCATAATGCCTTCCCTACTACTGCGCGGCAATAACGAGGGCATAGAGATTCGCCCGATAGACCCGCCCGCCAGCCGCACGATCGCGCTCGCCATACCGTCGGAAACGCCGGGTCCCGCCGCCGCGCGATTTGCCGAATTCACCGCGCAATGGGTGGCGCAGAACGCCTAAAGACGCCACTTCTGCATGGCGTAACATCCTTTTATCACCTGTGTTATATAATATTTTTCATAAACATGATACAATTTGCCATGCGGCTGTGATATGCAGCTGCACGGCTTAAAGCTTTTTACAAAACAAAAGAACGGAGATGACTTTGATGAAAAGAATACTTCCGATCATACTGACTGTGCTGCTGCTTGTGGGCTGCACAATGTCCGCAACGGTTCTCGCCGAATCGACCGACACCGCGGCATCCGAGTCCAAGTATGTCGAGGGGCGCGACACAATCATACTCTTCACCAGTGACGTACACTGCGGCATAGATCAGGGTTTCGGCTACGCGGGACTTGCCGCCATGCGCGATTCGCTTAGCGAGGACAACAACGTCATTTTGGTAGACGACGGCGACTCGGTTCAGGGCGAACCGATAGGCACAATCACCAAGGGCGAGGCCATAGTCGAGCTAATGAACACGGTCGGTTATGACCTGGCGATACCGGGCAACCACGAATTCGACTACGGCCTGGATAGCTTCTTCTCGTTTGTCGAGAAGGCGAATTTCCCCTATATCAGCTGCAACTTCAATAAAGAGGGCGAGCTGGTACTGCCCGCCTATACCATAATCGATGTTGCCGGCACAAAGATAGGCTTTGTGGGCATAAGCACGCCGGAGAGCATTTCCGACGGCACGCCCAAGACATTCCAGGATGAAGACGGCAACTACATATACGGCTTCATGGAAGGCAACGACGGTCAGAACATGTATGACGCGGTGCAGAGCGCTGTCGACGCGGCGCGCGAAGAAGGCGCCGATTACGTAATCGCCGTGGCGCATCTGGGCAATGAGGCGGGTTCCGCGCCGTACAACTACGCCGACGTGCTGGGCAACACGACCGGCATAGACGCGATGACCGATGGTCACACACACGATACCGACCAGCTGGTCATGAAGAATAAGGACGGCGAAGACGTAATACGCGCCGCATGCGGCACTAAGCTTTCGGGCATAGGCTACATAAAGATAGCCGCCGAGGACGGCTCGCTGTCGTACGGTCTGTATACCTGGAATAACGACGTATCCGCGCCCGAGTTGCTGGGCATTGAAAACGAGGTGTCCGAGGCCGTTGCGACCGCAACCGCAGATTTGGATAAGGAACTGGATACCGTCGTCGCAACCAGCACGGTCGATCTGACGATTAGTGATCCCACCGCAACCGATTCCAACGGCTCGCCCATACGCATAGTGCGCTCGGCGGAGACCAACCTGGGCGACTTCTGCGCAGACGCGTACCGTGACCAGACCGGTGCCGATATCGCGGTGGTCAACGGCGGCGGCGTGCGCGTATCCATACCGGCGGGCGATATAACGCTTAGGCAAATTATGCAGGTGCACCCCTTCGGTAACCAGATTTGCGTGATCGAGGTAACCGGTCAGCAGATACTGGACGCGCTCGAATACGCATCCTGCAATGTTCCCGGCGAAAACGGCAGCTTCCTGCAGGTCTCGGGCATGAGCTATGAGATACATACATACATCGAATCCTCCTGCACGTCAAACGATATGGGCGAATTCACCGGCGTTGAGGGCGAATACCGCGTCAAGAACGTCAAGGTGGGCGGCGAGGATCTGGATCTTGAAAAGACGTATACGCTAGCGGGCACCGATCATACGCTGCTTAACTACGGCGGCGGCATGACAATGTTCAAGGGCAGCACGGTTCTGCAAAAGGACGTAAAGCTGGATAACCAGGTGCTGATAGACTACATCACCGACACGCTGGGCGGCGTAGTAGGCGCGGAGTATGAGAATCCGTACGGGCAGGGTAGGATTGTCGCGGTGGAGGAAAAGCCGTAAACGGCTTTTCTGAGCTGTTAGCGGTTAGCCGTTAGCCGTTAGCTTTAGTTAGTGCGCGGTGTAGTGATCAGTGGTCAGTGATTAGCTTGAGTTAGAATGCGGAGTCGCTCATACAACCTGCAACGCGTCCGTAACAGCCGTTTTCGCGCCCCACTCTAATATATGGTGGGGCGTGAACTGCACTGCCGGCATTCCTCTGAGCCGCCGAACGGGTTCGGCGGTGAACATCCGCGGGTGATAGGCTCTACACGAAACACATCCCAT
>CAYTOU010000208.1:0-4671 GCA_964439295.1 uncultured Oscillospiraceae bacterium | reverse complement strand
TTCCGGCAAAGGGGAATTAGCTAAACATGAATATCAGACGAATTTACCGATTTGCGCTCGTGCTTGTCGCCGTGGTTTTGCTGACCGTGGGCATGGGCACTTGCACGGTGTATGCCGAATCCGCCGCATCGGATGACGATTCCGAGACGTTCTACATGACCGATGAGGAGCGCGACAATGCGCTTCTCACCAAGCGCATAGGCGCGGTCAGCGGATCGGTGCAGGAGCTTTTCGTGCGCGAGAACTACCCGGGCGCGAACATACTGGAGTACTCCACGGTTTCCGACGTACTGGCGGCGCTGACCACGGGCAAGATTGACTACGCGATACTGATGGAGTCGCCGGCGCGCATGTTTGTTAGGCAGCAGAGCGGCTACCGCTACTGTTCCAACCCGGTATTCAGCAATGAGGACTCGTTCATACTGTCCAAAGAGAATACCGAGCTGCGTGAAAAGATCAGCGCAGTCGTTAAGCGCTTTAAGGAAGACGGCACGCTCGACACGCTATACAAGAAGTGGAGATCGGGCGATTACGACACGTCCGCCATACCTAAGCTAACGACGGGACCCGTGCTCAAGGTCGCGCTCACCGGCACGGTCGAACCGCTGTCGTTCATATACAACGGCGAGATAGTGGGCTACGACTGCGACGTAATATCGCGCGTGGCGTACGAATTGGGCATGCGTGTCGAGTTCACCGACATGGCGTTTGCGTCGACAATACCCGCCGTAAAGAGCGGCAAGGTGGATGTCGCGACAAACGTTGCCTACACCGAAGAGCGCGCCAAGGAAGTCGCCTTCACCGAGTCGTACGTAAGTGAAGGCACTACGCTGGTAATGAAGGTCGAAGATGATTCGGCGAGCGGCGGCATACTTGACAGCATCAAGCAAAACTTTACCGGCACGTTCATCACCGAAGGCCGCTGGAAGCTATTCGTAAACGGCATAGGCGTGACCATACTGATAAGCGTGCTGGCGTATGTATTGGGCACTGTGTTGGGACTGCTGCTATGCATGATGCTATCGTCAAAGCACGCAGTGCCGCGCAACATCGCCAAGGCATACGGCAAGATAGTGACCGGCATACCGATACTTGTCTGGCTGATGATACTGTACTACATGGTATTCAAGGGCGTGGACATACCGGGCATAGCGGTTGCGATAATCGGTTTCGGCATGGACACGGGCGCGTCACTTTCGGGCGTATTCAAGACCGGTCTGGATTCAGTCGACAAGGGTCAGATCGAGGCCTCGTCCGCGTTGGGCTTTATGCCGATTGAGACATTCCGCCGCATAGTATTCCCGCAGGCGGCGGCGCGCGTATTCAACCTATACAAGGGGCAGTTCGTGTCGCTCGTCAAGTCGACATCGATAGTGGGCTACATCGCGATAGTCGATTTGACAAAGGTATCCGACATAGTGCGCTCGCGCACGTATCAGGCGTTCTTCCCGCTGATTACGACGGCGCTGATATACTTTGGCATAACGGCGCTATTCGTGTGGCTACTTAGCAGGCTACAGCGCAAGCTCAATCCGCGCCTGCGCCGCAACGTACTTAGCGGCATTAAAACGCGATAACATGCCTTGCGGTAACATGCGTATCGGCTGACACCGTTTTGCCCGAATTTTTCTGCGATTTACGCAACATTCCGCTTGAAACATGTGCAATTGTAAGCTTTATATGCTATAATTAGGAAAGATTCGGTGATGACGTGCCTTTAAGCATGCTCACGCGTGTATGTACCGTCAGACGCACTACGGAGGGTCGATATGTTCAAGTCCAAACACAAGGAAATCAACTACGTCGTAGCGACTTTATACAAGGCCGCATTCTTTGCAGCGATGATAGGACGACTGTCCAGCTCGCTATGCAATACGCTCAACAGCATACTCGTCGGTCAATTCATGGGCACGGACGAGCTGGCCGCCATATCGCTGCTTTCGCCTGTACTGAACGTCAGTTCAGCCGCTTCCAGTCTGATTGGCATGGGCGCGGGCTTCCTAGGTGCGTTTTACATAGGCGACAGCGACCGCAGGCGCATTAACGGCGTATACACAATATCATTGGGGCTTGCCGCGATTGCGGGACTGCTCTTTACGCTGGTATTCATAGTGGGCGCGCCCAAGATAGTAAGCATACTGGGCGCGGTGGAAGGCGACATACACAACTACGCGGTGGACTACCTGCGCGGCGTGGGCATAGGCATGATACCCAGCTTTATGTACTGTGCGCTTGCGACGATGATACCGCTGGACGAATCGTCGCCGCTTGTACTGCACACAGGACTTGTATTGGCTGTAGTGGGCGTGGCAAGCGACCTTGTGATGCTGGTCGTACTCAAGACGGGCATATTCAGCATAGGACTTTCGTCATGCTTTGCGTACATTGTGGCGCTGATCATGCTATCCCAGCACTACTTTAAGCCGGGCAACACGCTACACATAATACGC
The DNA here is from genome assembly GCA_964439295.1 of uncultured Oscillospiraceae bacterium. Classification (GTDB taxonomy): domain Bacteria; phylum Bacillota; class Clostridia; order Christensenellales; family Aristaeellaceae; genus Fimadaptatus. The sequence continues at coordinate 2,221 of CAYTOU010000208.1, read as the reverse complement.
CCGGACAACCTACGTAGCGAAGTACTCCGCTACATAAAGGCGGGTCTACCGCACGCGGCCAAGTGGATAATACCCGCGGCGGCGAGCATTGTTGTCAACAGCATACTGCTTTCTGCGGGCGGCTCCGCGGCGCTGGCTGCGAACGGTGTTTTGGGCTCGGTAAGCTCTTTGGTTTTGACATTCGCGTACGGTGCGGACGGCGTCATGTTCACCTTCCTATCCCGTTTCCGCGGCGAGAAGGACAAAAAGGCGATGTGCAAGACGCTCACATCGGCCATCAAGACCTGTTCGCTATTCTCGGTACTGAGCATGGTTGTCGTGATTATATTCGCGCCGCTATTCTGCATGCTATTCGGTATCGGTTCGGGCACGTCTATGAGTTACGGTAAGTTTGCGCTATACTGCTTTGCGATATCCATGCTACCGCGCCCGGTGACCATACTATTTGCGACAATACAGGACGTTATGGAGCGCATGCACACGAGCATGCTCTGCTCACTCCTCAGCGACCTTATACTGATAGTGCCGCTCACATACATTATGTCGCACCTATGGGGTGTCGGCGGCGCGTTTGCGGCATCGGCGGTCGCGCAGTTTTTGATGGCGGGCATATACCTTGCGTTCATCGCGTTTAAGGGCAAGAAGGGCATAAGCCCGGAGAACTGGTTCATGTTCTCCAAGTCGTGGGATGACGACGGCAAGGAGCTATCCTTCTTCATGGATGACGACGCGGATCACTACATGCACGCGGTCAGGCACATTGCGGCCTTCTGCGAGTCGAACGGACTTGACTCCAAGACATCCAACCGTCTCATGCTTTGCGCCGAGGAGATTTCCGAGTTGATACTTGAAAACACGCGCAAGAAGGACGAGTACGAGAACATCGACTTCCGCTGCATGCAGGACAAAGACTGCGTATATCTACGCTTAAAGTTCGTAGGCAGTCCGTACAATCCGCTAACCGATGTGAAGGCGATGGGCACGGCGAACATGAAGCTGATACAGACGATAACCGACAGTCAAGACTACTCTTTCGGCATGGGACTGAACGTAGTAATATTACGCTACCACATACCGGGTGCTAAGTCCGAATCGGACAGCGGCGCCCAGCCGGCGATGGCGTAATTTTCCCCTTATACACTCAATTGTACTTTCAATAATATGGGGGTGACCCGACGATGATCACAATAGAGCATCTGGGCAAGACTTACGAAAACGAGATACTGCGCGACATAAACGTCACGATAAACGACGGCGATGTAATATCGATAATAGGACCTTCGGGCTGCGGCAAGAGCACGTTCTTACGCTGCATTAATCTCCTTGAGAAGCCGACGACGGGCAAGGTGATTGTCAACGGCATAGACGCGGCGGCGGCGAGCAAGAAGGAGCTTGCCAAGCTACGTCAGAAGCTAGGCATGGTATTCCAGTCATTCAACCTCTTTTCGCACATGACTATAATCGAGAACATCATGTTAGGACCGGTCAATCTCTTAGGCGTAGACCGTCAGACGGCATACGACGAGGGCATGGCTTTACTTGACACTGTGGGACTTGCGAGCAAGGCACTCTCCTACCCCGACATGCTATCGGGCGGACAGAAGCAGCGCGTTGCGATAGCGCGTTCGCTTGCTATGAAGCCGGACATAATGCTATTTGACGAGCCGACCTCCGCCCTCGACCCGACGAGCGTCGGCGAAGTTCTAGGCGTAATCAAGCGCCTAGCCGAGCGCGGCATGACAATGCTAATCGTCACGCACGAGATGTCATTTGCCGAAAACGTATCCAACCGCGTATTCTACATGGACGAAAAGGGCATATACGAGGACGGCTCGCCGGAGCAGATTTTCCGCCACCCGCAGAAGCCGCGCACGCGCGAATTCATATACCGCATACGCACGCTGACCTACGACATACACGGCGCGTCCTTCGACTTCTACGAGCTGCTAGGCAAGGCAATCGATTTCATGAAGGGTCAGCTCTTCAGCGACCACCGCATACAGGATGTCGTTCTTATGGGCGAGGAAGTCATATTCAACCTTCTCTTCGCCGCCATGGATCGAAACACCGCCGAGATTCATCTATCCCTGAACTACCTAGCCAAGCTGGACAAGGTCATACTTGTCTTCGACAGCCCCGAAATCCACTCCGACATTACCTCCCGCCTAAACGACGAAATCTCCGCCAGCATAATCCACAAGCTCGCTACCGAGATCTCCGC
>CAYTOU010000207.1:0-4686 GCA_964439295.1 uncultured Oscillospiraceae bacterium | reverse complement strand
GTATATATGAGCTGCCTAAAATCGACTTATTAAGTCGGGATAGGGCAGCTCTTTTGTTTTCGTGAATTCCCAAAGTAACGGTTTTTGCGTGCGATTTGGGACAAATTATAATATGTTCATTTCGTCCCGCTCTGTTAAATCGCATTGATTTCCCCCCCTCCAGTTATTTTATATTGATTAAAGCTAAATTAACGCTAACGCATTACTGCACTTCATACATTAAAAGCCCGGCTCTGGTATAATATAGCACGAAAAAAACAGATATTGCGAGGAAGCGATATGACTGATAAGGAACTGCGGCATTTGGGCCGCATTGAACTGATTGACATTATATATGAACTGCAAAAGCAAAACGAAGAGCTGAGCGGCAAGCTGGAAAGCCAGCGCACCGAAATGCAGGGCAAGCTGGACGCGCAGCAGCAGGAGATGGAAGAGCGCATTGCGGACATGCAAAAGCAGCTCGATGATAAGCAACTGCGCGTGGCGAATGCCGGCTCCATTGCCGAGGCTGCCATAAATGTAAACGGCGTCTTCGAGGCTGCGCAGGCCGCCGCGAATCAGTACCTGCTGAGCGCGCAGGCTGCCGCCGATGAAATGCAAAAAAAGCTCGAGCAAACCCAAACCGAATGCGAAACCAGACTTAGCGACACAAAGACAAAGTGCGAAACGCAGATTGCCGAAACCGATCTCGAGTGCGAGCAGAAGATAAGCGATGCCGAGCGCCGCTCCGCCGAGACCATTGACGCGGCACAAAAGGAGTCCGAAAGCGTCATAAGCGCCGCCGAAGTCAAGGCCGCCGAGACCGTGCGCAGTGCCGAAGAGAAGGCACAGGACATTGTGGTCGAGGCGACACAGCAGGCCGATGAGCGCTGGACGGCGTTCGAGGCGCGCGCAATGGACTTCATTAAGCTGCATAATGAGCTGGAGTCGCTCATTAAGAGGGGCAATTAGCCGATGAGGAAGCAAAAGCAACAGGTTACCGTGCTGCCGACCATGGATCAGGTCGAAAAAGAGCGCGCGCGCCTGCGCTATAAGCGGCGCTATAGCCGCACGCTCAAAAGCACTATAGCCATACTTATAGTAGTCGCGGCCGCCGCTGTGCTGGTCGCGACACTTTGGATGCCCGTGCTGCGCATATACGGCTCGTCCATGACGCCCACATTGCAGGATGGTCAGATTGTCGTCACTGTCAAGACTAGCTCGTTTAAGCAGGGCGATATAGTGGCGTTCTACCACGGCAATAAGCTGCTGATTAAGCGCTACATAGCCGGTTCGGGCGAATGGGTCAACATCGACGAGGACGGCAATGTAACGGTAAACGGCGAGGCGCTGGATGAACCATACATCACCGAAAAGGCGTATGGCGAAACCAACATAGAATTGCCCTATCAGGTGCCGGATAACCGCATATTCGTGATGGGCGATAACCGCGATGTGTCGATTGACTCGCGCTCCACGACAGTCGGTTGCATTGCCGATGACCAGATTGTGGGTAAAGTTGTGCTGTGCATATGGCCGCTGGAAAACTTCGGATGGATTCAGTAGAGGGGTTAATTAGAAGGTGAGACAATGCAAAACAACCTGCCAAAGCAGATAAAGGAATATAACACGCGCCACACCCGCGTGAAGCGCTGGCAAAAGCTGGTCATGTTCCTTTCGTGCGTAGTCGTGTTCTGTACGACATACGCATTGATACTGCCGGCGATAACCATGAGCGAGGATACGTTTTGCGGACTTGAGGAGCATGTGCATAGCGTTGAGGCGGGCTGCTACGAGGTCGCGCTGATATGCGGTCAGGATGGCGAGGACGCGCAAGGCGGCTCATCCGATGCGGCGCCAAGCGAAACCACAAATCCAACCGCCGCGCCGACTCAAACGTCGCATGTGCATACCGATGCGTGCTACGAAACGCGTAAGACGCTCATATGCGATAAAGAGGAATCCCCGGTATCCAGCCATTATCACACCGCGGATTGCTACTCCTCAACGCTCACCTGTACTTTGGAGGAAGGCGGTCTGCCGGTGCATGTGCACGGCGACAATTGCTATAACGCGGATGGCGAACTGGTCTGCGACATGCAGGAAAACACGGTTGAACCTCATACACATACCGATGCATGTTATAGCCATGAACTGATTTGCACTCTTCCTGAGGGCGAAACCGGTCATGAGCATACCGACGATTGCTACCTTATTGAAAAGGTGCTGACCTGTACAATACCCGAGGGCGAATCGCTCGACCAGAGCGAACTGGACGGCGATACCGAATCGGTCGAACAGTATTCCGAAGTCGCTGACGAAGGCGATGGGGAAGTAGTCGACCAGGATGAAGCGCTCGAAACCTCATCAAGTGACACGACCGCGCATGTGCATACCGAAGAGTGCTATCAGTACACACTCATATGCGAAATCCCCGAGCATCAGCACACGCTCGCGTGCTACTCCGATCCCACTGCCGATGTGGAAACCTCGTCGGTGTGGGAGCGTACATTGCCCGATGACCTGACGGGCGACTGGGCGACCGACCTGCTATCTGTTGCCAAGAGCCAGTTGGGCTATACCGAAAGCTCGCGCAATTACATTGTGCTGGAGGATGGCTCTGTCAAGGGCTACACCCGCTATGGCGAGTGGTATGGCTGCCAGTATGAAGACTGGTGCGCGATGTTCGCATCCTTCTGCCTTAACTACGCCGACATACCCACGAGCGAAATGCCGCGCGATGTGCGCTGCCGCACGTGGATAGAGAGCCTCGCCGCGCGCGATATGTACCGCACAGGCGACTATGAGCCCAAGCCCGGCGATCTGATATTCTTCGACTGGGAGGATGATGTTCAGGACGGCGTCGCCGATCATGTGGGCATTGTCGAATATGTCGAAGACGGCAGGGTGCATACAATCGAAGGCAACTCCGGTAACTCCGTGCGCCGCAAGGACTACGATCTCGACTACGCCGCCATTATGGGCTATGGCGAATTGCCCACACAGGCGCAGCCCGAAATTACAAAGACCGCGACGGTCTACGCCGACTCCACTTACGAAAGCGCATTGGATGACGGCTCATCGATAACCGTGACCGGTCAGATGCCCGACGATGCAGAAGTGCGCGCCTATCCGGTCGATATCGATACCGAACAGACCGTCATATGGGCGTACGATATATCGATATATCAGTCCGATGGCACGCTCTATGAGCCCGCCGAAGGTCAGACGATGACCGTAAGCGTCTACGTGCCGGTAAGCGAAGTCGCCACTGTTTCCGAAGGCGAAACCGCCGAAACCGCCGATAGCACAGCCGATGGGGAAGAGGACAGCGCACTTTCGACCGCGCTGTACTACGTGCCCGACGATGGCGAAATGGTGCTTCTGTCCGCCGAGCAGAGTGACGGCAGCGTCACTTTCACTACCGACCACTTCTCGACCTACGCGCTGCTAGCCACGCAGACCATTAACGGACAGAAGGCGCTCAGAACCGCGTTCAGCAATGCCGTGACAAGCGGTGGCGAAACCACTCTACAGCTGGGCACCGATATAGCATTTACGGCAGACGAAAGCATGACGCTTAATACCGATGCCTCGATAACACTCGACCTGAATGGTCATAACATAAAGGCGACCGGTACGACAGTTCCGTTTGTCGTCACCAGCGGCACACTTACCATAGTCGATACCGCGCAGTCGACCGAGGGCATCTCGTTTAGCTATAAAATAATGAAGTCCTCCGTGACCAGCTCCTCGACCGGCGCGACAAGCGAGAGCACCGAAAGCTACACCGTCACGACAAACGGTTACATTCAAGGCGGTTCAGTACCGCTGGTGCAAATTTCCGGCGGCACGTTCCAGCTGCAAAGCGGCGTACTGTACGGCGGTACCGGACGCGCGATAGAGCAGTCGGGCGGCACAGTGAATCTATCCGGCGGCTATATATACGGCTTTAAGTACGCCGATGGCGCGTCCACTACCAATGACCAAACCAACTTCGGCGGCGCGCTCAAGGTTACAAGCGGCACATGCAATGTATCCGGCACCGTGCTTGCGGGCAATAGCGCGCATAATGGCGGCGCGATATACATAGGTGGCGGCAAGCTCAACATAAGCGGCGGCGCGATAACCGGCAACACATCCACCCGCTCGACAACCACATGGAATAACCATAGCGAAAGCGCGGCCGTGCGTTGCGGCGGCGGCGGTATCTATGCCGACGGCAGCGCAAGCGTAAAGCTAAGCGGCGGCTACATCACATACAACACCACGACCGATACCGGCTACTTTGACGGTGGCGGCGGTGTGTTCCTGAGCGACAACGCGTCCCTGCAGATGTCCGGCGGCTACATCACCGGCAATACCGCGGCGGGCGGCGGCAGTGTGCGTACCGACTTCGGTAACGGCGCCATATTCACGATGAATGGCGGCATCATCGCCTCAAACCCCGCGACGCGTGCCGAAGGCGGCGGCGTTACTATCGACCGCGACGGCGAAGGCACAGTCTACGGCGGTTACATAACCAATAACCGCACCGAAAGCCAAGAGCACTGGGGCGGCGGCGGTCTGTTCTGCGCCGATGGCGGCACGCTCAATATGTATAACGCCCTCATCACCGATAACACTGCCGGCGGTTACGGCGGCGGCGTGGGCGGCTGCTCGACTGGCCTATTGTACATATATAAGGAGCAGGGCGGCGCGGTCTAC
>CAYTOU010000206.1:0-4735 GCA_964439295.1 uncultured Oscillospiraceae bacterium | reverse complement strand
CAGCTCTCCTTTCAGGCGAGCCATGGGCTTGGCTACGGCGTAGCTCTTCGTTCTAACTCAGACTATTCCCTAGTCCCTGTTCCCTAATCCCTACGCCGTAACCCTGCATTCTAACTCAAACTAGTCACTCGCCTACTATTAACTAGTCACTCCCTCTCCCGCACACTAACTAAAGCTAACGTCTAACAGCTAACCGCTAACGGCTTCTCCCTCGAACGCACAATTCTAATACCGCTCTAATTGCATGATTCGCACAAATGTGGTATTATCTAATAAAGACAATACGGCGCGCTATCGCGCTGCGGAGGAAAAGACAAATGGCTAAGGCTAAGGCAGGATATCGCGAAAAGAAGATACGACAGGTTTGGCCCATTTATGCGGCGGGTGTGGTTTTTGTCATATACAGCCTGATTGCGCCCATATACAAGACATCGCACTTTATTATCGCGTGCATAATGGCGCTGGCGGTGTACATAGTCGGTTCGATAATATCACCCGGCCGCGTGGAGCAGGTCGAGGTCGACATAAAGACCGGCAGCGATGACGCCGATGCGATAATCACTCGCGGCCGCGAAACCACGGCGCGCCTACGCGATTCGCTCAAGCGCATAACCGATCCCGAGCTTAAAGAGTATGTCAGCCGCACCGAGCGCGCTATTACGCGCATGGTGGACACTGTGGCCGAGACGCCCGCAAAGGCTTCGCATATTAAAAAGTTCGTCAACTACTACCTGCCCACGATAGTCAAGCTCCTTGACGCTTACGACCGCTTGGTGGATGCCGGTCAGGCGCAGAGCATGAACTCCACGCTCCGGTCGATTGAAAACTCCATGTCCACCGTGGCGCTCGCCTCCGAAAAACAGCTTGCAAATATGTTTGAAGACGAGCAGATGGACATTTCAACCGACATTGAGGTGCTTGACACAATGCTCAAGGCCGATGGTTTGATAGGCGATAAGCCCTTTGAAAAGAAGGTACACTAAGAGATAAACTGAACCGAACATAAATCTTGAGGAGGATACTTAAATGTCTGATTTTCCCAAGCTGGTTCTGCCCGGTGAAGAAGAAGCCGCTCAGGCTGCACAGGAAGCCGAAACCGAGATAAAGGCCGCTCAGGCCGCTATGCCCGAAACCGCGACGATTTTCGATGTAAAGCCCGCGCCTCAGGCGCCCACGCTTACACTTCCCAACGAGCAGGCAGCCGTGGCGACTACGCCCGCTGCCGAAACTCAGATACCGCAGGTCAAGTTCTCGCCCGAAGAGCAGGCGGTTATCGAAAACTTTGCCGAGCGCATTGACATAACCGATTCCAGCCTGGTACTGGGCTACGGCGCGGCGGCGCAGGGCAAGATGTCCAAGTTCAGCGAAACCGCGCTTGAAAAGGTGCGCACGCAGGATCTGGGCGAGACCGGCGAGCTCATGACCTCGCTTATGCAGCAGCTCAAGGGCTTTACCGATGAAGAGCCGCGCAGCATATTCAGCATATTCCGCAAGGCTCAGTCCCAGGTCGAGCTGATGAAGAGCCGCTATGACAAGGTTCAGGTAAACGTTGATAAGATTTCCGAAACCCTGACCGGTCATCAGATGCAATTGATTAAGGACATCGCGATGTACGACAAGATGTACGATGCGAATCTGGAATACTACCGCGAGCTGTCCATGTACATTGAGGCCGGTCGCTTGAAGCTGCGCCAGACCCGCGAAAACGATCTGCCCGCGCTGCAGAAGAAGGCGCGCGAGAGCGGACTGCTTGAGGATGCTCAGACCGCCAACGACCTCGCCAATATGTGCGGCAGGTTTGAAAAGAAGCTGTTCGACCTGGATCTGACGCGCAATATATCCATACAGATGGCGCCGCAGATTCGCCTGCTGCAGAACAACGACCAGCAGATGGCCGAAAAGATTCAGTCCACAATAGCCAACACGATTCCCCTTTGGAAGAACCAGATGGTTCTCGCACTGGGACTTGAGCACAGCCAGCAGGCTATGCAGGCACAGCGCGCTGTCACCAACATGACAAACGAGCTGCTGCGCAAGAATGCCGACACGCTCAAGATGGGCTCTGTCGAAACCGCCAAGGAATCCGAGCGCGGCATTGTGGATATAGAGACACTCAAGTACACCAACCAGTCGCTCATTAACACATTGGATGAGGTGCTGCGCATACAGCAGGACGGCGCACAGAAGCGTGCCGCCGCCGAGCAGGAGCTGCGCCAGATAGAGGGCGAGCTCAAGCAGAAGATGCTTGAAATGCGCGGCTAAGCTTTAGGAGGAAGCCTATATATGAACGGCGTAATCAAGGGTTCGCGCCTGAACAAGCACGGCGTTGCGGTTGTATTTCTGATATGCTGCATACTGTTTTCGCTGCTCGTGCCGGGCGCAAGCAAGCTTAAGTCGCTGCGCGACGATGTCATGAGCGCATACGAGGGCGGCGAGGAGAGCATCTTAGGCGACCTGAGCAAGCATAACGAAAACGCGTACAACATAATCACGGTGGGCAAGCGCGTGCTTGGCGATGACAACAGCGCCATAACCGATGCCGAAACGGCGTACAAGAACATGAACGGCGCATCCACTCCGGCGGAAAAGTACGCCGCGGATCAGCAGCTGGATTCGGCGATAACCTATCTGGTAAGCACGCTGAACGACGCCGGCATGAACGAAAAGGACAAGACGCTTGTAACCGGTCAGAAGTCCGAAATGGATTCGCGCGACATGATTATATCGCACAGCGACTATAACGAGCGCGTGACCGAGTATGCAAACACGGTATCGTCCTTCCCGGCAAGCTTTATCGCACTGTGCCGCGGATTGGGCGCGCCGCAGTACTATAGGTAATATGCGCATCCGCATAAAGGGAAGCGCGGATGGGCATGGGCATTACACAGCGGATGGAGGACAATCGAAGTGATGAGGGAGCGTACCTCGGTACTTGGCAAGAGGCTGGCCGCGGTATTCATTGCGCTTATCATGTGCCTTATGCCTACAATGGCATTGGGCGCACCCGATGTGGTGGAGGCCACGGATCAGTTCTATATCGCCGACTACGCGGGCGTTATTGACGAAAGCGTACAGACGCATATAGTCGAAAATTCCGCTACGCTCTATGACGAAACCGGCGCGCAGATAGTCGTCGTGACGGTCAATTTCATAGGCGAAAGCAATATCGAGGAATATGCAAAGACGCTTTTTGACGAATGGGGCATAGGCGATAGCACAAAGAATAACGGCGTGCTGTTACTCATGGTGATAGGCGCTGAAAAATACTGGTGCCTACAGGGCAGCGGGCTGGAAAGCTCACTCCCCACGAGCACAATAAAGACACTGCTGGATACCTACCTTGAACCCGACTTCGCCACGCAGGACTACTCGCAGGGCGCGCTTAAGTTCTACGATGCGCTCTACGATAAGGTTGCATCGATATACGGCGTAAGCGGCGTGAGCAGCACAAGCACCACATCATCGACCGGCACGAGCACGGTGGATGACGTAGACATAAGCAACACGACGGGCTACGGCAGCGGTGACTGGGGCGATGACGAAAGTTCATACGGTCATTCATCCGGGTTCTTGGGCGGCATATTCAGCGCAATCGGCGGTTTGATAGGAGCGGTGTTGAAGTTGGGTATTGTAGGAATAATCATATTGATAGTCATATTTGGCGCCATATTCGGGCACCGCGGTCCTCGCGGTCCCAGGAATCCCCGTCCTCCGCGTCCCCCGTTCGGCGGCGGTCCTCGTCCTCCGATGGGCGGCGGCGGTCCTCGCCATACTCCGATGAGCGGCCCGCGTCCGGGCGGCTTCGGCGGTGGTCCCCGTCCCGGCGGTGGATTCGGCGGCGCGCGTCCCTCGGGTGGTTCACGCGGCTTTGGTGGCGGCGGCGGACGCTCGGGCGGTTTCGGTGGCGGCAGATCCGGTGGCTTTGGCGGCGGTGGCGGTCATCACTCGGGTGGCGGCGGTCATACGCGCGGCGGCGGTGCAGGCCGCGGCTAAGTAAGGCATAGCCAAAACGTAAAGTAATAAGATAAGGCGGTTGGTTTAACTCAAGTGCGGTAAACGCTATTTGGGTTTAAGCCGGCCGCCTTTTTGAGTGCGCTTAGGCAGGGAAGGGGGGAGAAACAGGCGGCTTATACGCGGCAAACGTGGATTTGCGCACAAAAGTAGGCAAAAAACTCAAAAAAAGTGCTTCCAAGGGGTTGACAAACGCCGTGAAATGCTGTACAATAATGTTCGTCGCCTTGGTAAGTCAAGAGCGCATGGGAGCATAGCTCAGTTGGGAGAGCATTTGCCTTACAAGCAAAGGGTCACAGGTTCGAGCCCTGTTGTTCCCACTTATGGCCAAGTAGTTCAGTTGGTTAGAATGCCAGCCTGTCACGCTGGAGGTCGAGGGTTCGAGCCCCTTCTTGGTCGCCATTATGGCTCGGTAGCTCAGTCGGTAGAGCAGGAGACTGAAAATCTCCGTGTCGGTGGTTCGATTCCGCCCCGCGCCATTTCTTTTTCGGCGTTTGACTCTTGACGCCGGAAATCCTGCGGCAGTAGCTCAGTGGTAGAGTGCCACCTTGCCAAGGTGGATGTCGCGAGTCCGAATCTCGTCTGCCGCTCCATTTCCCTTGGCGCCATAGCCAAGCGGTAAGGCAAGGGTCTGCAAAATCCTCATTCCCCGGTCCGATTCCGGGTGGCGCCTCGTAAAGAAGCCGGTCGTTTATCGACCGGTTTTTTGTTGTTTTGGGCGCGC
>CAYTOU010000205.1:0-4763 GCA_964439295.1 uncultured Oscillospiraceae bacterium | reverse complement strand
TCCGATAAGCCGTTACGAAGTCGGTATCGACTGCCGCGGCTGTATTGCACATCGCTGCAAGGCAGCTTGTCCGGCCGACGCCATTTCGTTTGACGAGCATCAGAAGGCACACATCGACCCCACCAAGTGCAAGGAGTGCGGCAAGTGCGCGGCTGTATGCCCCTACAGCGCCATATCCCGCCATGTGCGCCCCTGCGAAAAGGCATGCAAGGTAAAGGCAATATCGCGCGGTGACGACAATGTGGCGCAGATAAACAACGACAAGTGCATATCCTGCGGCGCGTGCGTGTACCAGTGCCCGTTCGGCGCTATATCCGATAAGTCATACATACTGGATGCCGTCAACATGCTGCGCGACAGCGAGAACAGCACCAAGTACAAGGTATACGCCATCGTAGCGCCCTCGATATCCAGTCAGTTCCGCTATGCTAAACTAGGTCAGGTAATCACCGCACTGAAGAAGCTGGGCTTCTACAGCGTCGTTGAGGTCGCTCTGGGCGCGGATATGGTCGCCTACTCCGAGGCGCGCGAGCTCGCCGAAAAGGGCGTGCTGACCAGCAGCTGCTGCCCGGCGTTCGTGTCGTATATACAGAAGGCATTCCCCAAGGTAATGGATAAGGTATCGCATAACCTCTCCCCCATGGCTGAGCTTGCGCGCTACATGAAGAAGACCGATCCCGATTGCAAGATCGTGTTCATAGGACCGTGCACGGCCAAGAAGGCCGAGCGTCAGCGCGAGAACGTGCGCGATCTGGTCGACTGCGTGCTCACGTTTGAAGAGTTGCAGGCGCTCATCGACAGCCGTGACATCGATATGTCCACGCTGGAGGAAGGCGTGCTTGAAAACGCCAGCTACTATGGACGCATATTCGCGCGCAGCGGCGGTCTGTCCGACGCTGTACGCGAAGCTCTCAAGGAGCAGAACATCGACTTTGACCTGAAGCCGCTTGCGTGCGACGGCATAGAGCAATGCCGCATGGCACTGCTCAAGCTGGGCGCGGGTCGCCTGCCTGAGAACTTCGTCGAAGGCATGGCGTGCATAAGCGGTTGCATAGGTGGCGCAGGTTGCCTGACGCACGAGGCGAAGGACAAGAACGAGGTCGACGCGTACGGTCGCGAGGCAATGGAGAAGTCCATCACTCAGGCCATATCGCAGACCGATGCACTCACGATGAAGTAAGCGATATATTTCTGCAGGCGCGGTTCTCACTTTTGAGATACCGCGCCTGTTTTCGTATGCCTAAGGCAGGCATGCTTTCAGATGCCCTAAATTGCCCTAAGAAGCGCTGCAGCACGTGCGGCTATACTTACTCCTAAAACGCATAAAAAAGGCACACGCGGCGTTTGCGGCTATAACCGCAGCAGCGTATGCCTTTTGCTTTACTTCTTAAGCAATTATCAGATGATGAAGGGCTTGATCTCCTCAAGCAAATCATCGCAAGCATCGTCATAAACTTCCAGAGCGATCGGCTTGCTCAGGTCGAGGCTGAATATGCCCAGGATGGACTTGGCATCGACCACGTGACGGCCGGCGCGCAGGTCTACATCATAGGGATACTTATTGACGATGTTTACAAAAGTCTTGACGTTCTCGGCAAGGCTCAGCTTAATATTGACAGCTTTCATTGAAATTACCTCCTAAAACTTGGTTCGCAGTTTTGAGTCCCCGCAATGCCTTTGTCGGTTTGTACCCGACAACTCTATAATAAGGCTTATTTAGTCGGATTGCAATACCGTTTACCAACGTTTAACCGCCGTCATAGCGATAATTTACACGTTGTGATAGGGGCATTTTCAATGGAATTGATACCAATTGGGCAGGCGTATATAGCCGCGTACATGGTGCGTTGCGGAGTGCTCGATGACATCGGACACATTGCTTTGGCGGGCATTGCCCTCCGCCACTGTAATGCGCTCGGGCGCCGTCATGACCACCACGCCCATATGATCGGCGGGCTGCTTGTCCTCGAACATGCGGTCGAATATGACTATATCGCCGCGCTCGGGCACGAAGCCGCTCTCACCCTTGGGGTGATAAAAGCCGTTGCTGAGCAGGCTGCCAAAGTCCAGCCAGCCCTTTATTTCGTCAAAGCCATTTTCTACGTGTGGGTCGTGCAGCGGCAGTATAAAGCCGGCCTCATAGCAGCAATGGTACACAAACACCGCGCTCCACTTTTCGGAAAGACGCTCAAATGCATCGCTGTCGGGCCAATACTTGACCAGCGGCAGAGCATCGCTTTCGCCCGCATACCACGATATACGCTGCGATGCGAGAGTTTGCGCTACCTCGGCAAGCGCATTGCGGTCACAGCTGCGCGCCGTATGCTCTACAGGCTTCACCTGGCCGCGCTGCGGGTCCAGTAGCTTCCATTCGGGCACCAGCTCCATCAGGTGCTTTAGGTCGCAATCGCGCACCTTATGCGCGCCCGTGTAGTCACACAGTATATGCGCATCGCGCAATAGCGCCGCCAGTCCCTCACAATGCCCGTCTTCGCGCGCGTATTCACGTATGCCATCGGCTATTTCGACTTGATGTTGTGCCGTCAGCACGCTGTACCTGCGCATCAGCCAGGCAGTGTACTCGGCGGCGTTTAAAGCGCCCAATGGCTTTAAGCCGGTCGCATAGTAGTATATGTCGTGCATGAGTCCCATCATGCAGGCTATATGCTCATTCACACCGCGGCGTTTGGCCACGCGCACGCACCAGCGCGCCACGTCCAGCGAGTGAGTATAGCCTTCCTGCGCAAGCGCCGTATTCTCCTGACGGGACAGCGCATCGCGTAGCAGATTGTAGTCTGATTCGCTCAGAGGCAAATCCGCGGGCTTTTCGGGTATTACCAGTTCGGGCTGAGTTTTCTCTTCGGCATGGTCGGGAGGGTCGCAGGATTTAACTGCGCTATCATCATCCGAAGAGCCTTTCTTTTCCGCGCGGGCCCGCGCAAAGCTCAAGCGAATGCGCTGACCCAACTTGCGTATGCCGTCCTCGTCCCCACTGTTTTGCGCCATTTTAGAATAGATTGCCAAATTAAATCACCAGCTTTGTCAGAAAATCGATACTCATATCATACCACAAAAACATTAAAGTTTGAATAATATGGCGGGCGATTTACAATTTTTAATTGACAGGCAAAAAACATGAAACACATATAGAAACGCAAGCCAAACGCCTATGCATAAGGGCATAAAAAAAGCGCCCATCCCCCGCGCAATCGCGAAAAACAGGTGCAAGTGGGATTAGTAGGACTCGAACCTATGACCTCCACGATGTCAACGTGGCGCTCTAACCAACTGAGCTATAATCCCTCATGTGCTCAAGCACGTCATTTATTATAGCACATACCGACGCTCATGTCAATAGCCCAAAGCGCTTTTTTTGAGATTTTTGCGCACTTGAGCGCGCTTATTTAAAATACGAGCGCGGGACATGCATCCCGCGCTCGCATATGTCAGTTTTCGATTATCTTGCCCAGCACAATCATGCGCTCGGTTTCGTACGAGTATGAGCATGTGGACAGTAGCAGCAGCCTATCGCCGCGGCTAACTTCTATATCGGTCGTGAACGACGATCTGGAGCGGCACTTGTCGATGAACTTTTCAAACGCGCTGTCGCTTGAAAACTCGGTCGGATAGCCGAACGCCTCGCCGTCCAGAGTGCACGCGGCGAATATCGCCACTTCGTAGTCCCCATCGGGCGTGTACAGTTGTATCGTCGGATGCTCCAGGTAATACGCCTCTTCCTTATAGAAGTCGAGACCGCCGAACATGCTATCATTGCGCATATGGTGTCCGTGTATAATGTTCAGCTCGTTTCCGAACACGCCGTCACACGCGCAATCCATCATTATCGAACCGGCGGCATTGCTCTCGCCATCGGGCAGATGATGCAGGTAATAATCGTTGTCCGTGCCCTGCACGATCGGATAATCGATCTGCGTGCCTTCAATGGTTATCCAGCCCACCACATCGGGCATGGTCTCACGCAGCAGGTCAAAGTCGAATGTCAGTGCATTCTCCGCTTCCGGCTCTTGTGTGGCGCTCACCTGCTCGGCTGTAGCGGGCGCGGATGTAGCCTGTTGAGTCTGCGCCTGCGAGTCCGTATTATCGCTTACAGAGGCGTCTTCGGGCTGCGATGCATCAGAGGCATCTTGTGCTGCGGTCGGCTGCGCGGTGGCTTTGGCGGTCGCCGTGCGGCGCATGGAGCCAGCCAGATCCGAGTAATACGAATTGCTGGCGCGGCGTTCATTCAGCTCCTTAAATGCAAGGCCACATAGCACGGAGGCCGTGCCCGTGCATATGATGAGCACGAGCACGGCCATCCGCCTAGCCAAGCTGCCCTTGCGGGATGTGCGTGGCTTCTTCTTACTCATGAATCTGTCTATCCTTTGTGATTAGTCTTCCCACCTGCGGCGAAGGCCGGTGTAGGTTATCAGACCCAGACCCATTATCGCAATGGCCAGCAGCAGGTATGCCTGCCAGTAATCGTTAACGCCGGTCTTTACGATCTCGTCGGGCTCTTCGGTCGGCTCGGCAGTGGGCTTCTCGGTGGGCTCTACAGTGGGTTCTGCAGTAGGCTCGGCTGTGGGCTCTGCGGTGGGTTCTGCAGTAGGCTCAGCCGTGGGTTCTGCGGTAGGCACTGTTGTCGGTACGGCGGTGGGCTGCTCAGTAGGCCTCTCGGTGGGGGTTGCTGTCTTGGTGTTGGTAAAGGTTATGTATGTATTCGACCCGGTCGAAAAATTGCTTCCATTGACAGTGATTGCGGTGCC
>CAYTOU010000204.1:0-4791 GCA_964439295.1 uncultured Oscillospiraceae bacterium | reverse complement strand
AAACAAGCAAATCCCCATAAACACCACCCCGAAAGGCAGGTAACTCACATGCTGGAATTTCCAGAATCGGATTGGAAGCTGTTTCGCAAAAGGATAGTCGTTTGGCAGAAGGGGCACAAATATAATTGACTGGAGATGCGGTTATGGCAATAACAAACGGTTTCACATACATAGCGTTTTTGATGTTCGTCGCGGGGGGCCTGCTGGCACTGCAGAAGTACACCAAATGGAAGGTGTTCGGCGTGGTGCCGCCGCTGGTGTGGATATATGTGCTGAACATGGTGTTCTGCACCGCGGGACTGTATAGCTCGGACGCGTGCAGCGCGGCGTACTCGTCGCTCAAGAATAATCTGCTGTATGCGATGATATTCGTAATGCTTTTGCGGTGCGACTTTAGAAAGCTCGCCAAGCTGTCCGGGCGCATGATCGTTATATTCCTGGGGTGCTCGTTTACGATTGGCATCGGGTTCATCGTGGGCTATGCGATATTCAAATCGTTCTTGGGCGCGGACACGTGGGCGGCGGCCGCCGCGCTGTACGCGTCATGGGTGGGCGGCAGTGCCAACATGGCCGCCATGCAGGACGCGCTGCCCGTGGACGCGGGCGCGTACGGCTGCGCGCTGGCGCTGGATACCGTGTGCTATTCGCTGTGGATCGCTCTGCTGCTATTGGCGGTGCGCTATGCGGGCAAGTGGGATAAGGCGGTCAAGGCGGACACGACCGGGCTTAAGGCCGTCGCGGATGCCGCCAATGCCGAGGTGGCAAAGGAAAAGCAGCACGCGTCGTATACCGACTGGATTTTCCTAATAGGCATATCGCTCGCGGTGTCGGCGCTGTCGCAGTGGGTGGGCGGCGCCATGCGCGAAGGGCTGGTCGGCGCGGGGCTTTCCATGTTCGATAAGGGCACATGCACGACTCTGTTCGTGACCGTGCTGGGGCTCGTGTGCGCAATGACGCCCCTGGGCAAGCTGCCGGCGGTCGAGGAGCTTTCCAATGTATACCTTTACGCGGTCGTGTCGCTGCTGGCGTCCGCCGCGACGCTTTCCGATCTGGTATCCGCGCCGATGTGGATTGTGTTCGGCTTGTTTATACTTTTGGTGCATACCGTGCTTATGTTCCTACTGTCTAAGGTATTCCACTGGGATCTATGCATGTGCTCAACCGCGTCGATTGCCAACATAGGCGGCGCGGCATCCGCACCTATAATCGCCAGCGCGTATCACGAGAGCTACGCGGGCATAGGCGTGCTGATGGGCGTGCTGGGCGCGGCGCTGGGCAACTTCTTCGGCTTGGGCATGGGCGCGATACTGCATCTGTTGGCGTAGTGCCTTGAGCCGGTGAGGAGTAGTTTATAATGGAAATTCTTAAGCTGAATAAAGATGAGTACGGCGGCAGGCAGTTTACCGCGCGGTACACGACACACGGCTATTACGACATTCGCCGGACGCAGAGCGGGTTTGAAATATCGTATGAGCGATTCGAATGCGAAAAGGAGAAGTCGTTCGACGATCACATGTTCAGTGAATGGTCGGAAGCGCCCGTCGCTTACGGCGCGTTTGAAAGTGGCGATCTAATCGGCTATATCGAAGGTTCGCCGGAGAGCTGGAATAACCGCTATCGCGTCAGCAACATCTGCATATTTGACAGTGTCCATAGGCATAAGGGCGTGGGCACAGCGCTCATGAATACCATTTTAGAGGAAGCCAGGCGATACGGCGCGCGAATGATAGTGCTGGAGACGCAGACCTGCAACGAAAAGGCGATTGCCTTTTACCGCAAAAACGGGTTTGAGATGATAGGCTTTGACCTGTTCTGCTACACAAACACAGACCCGCAGCGGCACGAGATAAGGCTTGAAATGGGAAAACAGCTATAAGCCGGGAGGGGTTTAATATGCCCAAGAAAAGGCTAAGGGTACTCTGCATACTGATGATGGGCATTCTGCTCATGCTCATTCCGGGCTGCACAAAGGTGTCGGACAATATCATAACCGACTTTTCCGACTTCGACTCGCCCGACATGAAGCTGGGTGTGGCCAGCGGCACGCCCGCGCACTTTCTGGCGGAAGAGGTCATGCCCAACGCGCAGTTCGTGCCGTACAACAGCTTTGTGGACGCGTACACCGCGGTCAAGGCGGGCAAGGCGGACGGCTTCGCGTTCACCAGATCCATATTGCAGGAGTTCCACCGCACCGACCCCAGCCTTGTGGTCATGGACGGCTCGTACGGCTCGGTTAAGGTATCGGCGGGACTCAAGAAGGGCAACACCGAACTGTGCGGCAAGGTAAACGAGGTAATAGCCGCGCTGCGCGAGGATGGCACGCTAAAGGACATGGAAGAGCGCTGGATAGATAACGGCGACATAGACATGCCCGTGCTTGATAAGCCCGAGAACCCGACCGGCACGCTGCGCATACTGACCGAGGGCGTGCAGAAGCCCTTTTCGTTCAACGCAAACGGCGTGTATGTCGGCTTTGACATAGAGTTGGGCGCGCGCATTGCATACAGCATGGGCATGGACTATGAGGTCATTGTGATGAGCTTCGGCTCTCTCATACCCGCGCTGAACAGCGGCGTCGGCGACATAATACTGTGCGACCTAAACGAAACAGAGGAGCGCGCGCAGCAGGTACTCTTCTCCGACTCGTACTACACCGCCGAGATATCCATACTGGTTAGGGCGGATCGGTATAAGTCGTCGGATTCAACCGATTCGGATACCTCCGGCGGCGAGCAATCGATAATAGACAAGTTCAAATCGACGTTCATAACCGAATCGCGCTGGAGGCTCTTCTTGCGCGGCATAGGCGTCACCATGCTGATAAGCGTATGCGCGTTTCTGCTGGCGACGATTTGGGGCGGCGTGCTTGTCGGTATGGCGAGGAGCCGTCGGCGCACGCTGCGCGCGGTTTCGGCGGCGTACTGCAAGATTATCGCGGGCATACCGACTCTGGTGTGGCTGATGATACTCTACTACATCGTGTTTAACGGCGTAGACGTGTCCAACATAACCGTGGCGATAATCGGTTTCGGCTTAGTCACGGGCGGCGCGCTGTGCGGGGTGTTCAAGACCGGTCTGGATTCTGTTGACAAGGGACAGCGCGAGGCGGCGAGCGCGCTGGGCTTTACGCAGTTTAAGACATTCCGCCGCATAGTACTGCCGCAGGCCGCCGAGCGCGTATTCGACCTATACACGGGTCAATTCGTGGCGCTGACCAAGGCGACATCGATAGTCGGCTACATCGCGATAGAGGACCTTACAAAGGCGTCCGACATAGTGCGCAGCCGCACGTATCAGGCGTTTTTCCCGCTAATCGCGACCGCGCTTATGTACTTTGCGATTACGTGGCTGTTCGTGCTGCTACTGCGCTATTTGCAGCGCAAGTTTAGCCCCAAGCGGCGCAGGGCATTGCTTAAGGGCGTAAAGCTCAGGTGATACTCGCTAAATTATCCAAACTTACCTTGCAAGCCATGTTTGGGCGGGCTATACTTAAAGCACAGGCGCACTCACAAAAAAGGAGATGTTTGAAGTGATAAAGCGAATGATAGCAATGCTGCTTGCCGCCATGATGTGTCTATGCGCGGCGGGCGCGTATGCCGAGGAGGATGAAGATATGGTAGTGGGCATTATAGCGGCGATGGAGTCCGAGATAGCCGCCATCAAGGATGCCGAGCAGATCGAAAGCACGTATTCGGTCGCCGGACTGGACTTTTGCGTGGGCAAGATAGGCGACGTGGACGTCGTGACCGTGCAGTGCGGCGAGGGCAAGGTCAATGCCGCGCTCGCCACGCAGATACTGATAGACCGTTTCGGCGTAAATGAGCTGATAAACATCGGCTGCGCGGGGAGTCTTAACGACACGCTGGACATAGGCGACTTTGTGGTATCCAGCGAGGTCGTGCAGCACGACTTTGACGTAACCGCGCTGGGCTACGAGATGGGCGAAATAAGCAGCCTTGGCACCGTCGCCTTTAAGGCGGACGAGAGCCTAATCGCCTACGCGTGCGACGCGATAGCCGCCGTCGCGCCCGAGCGCACAGTCGTGACCGGCCGCGTATGCACGGGCGACCTATTCGTATCGACCGCCGAGCAGAAGCAGACCATAATAGACAACTTCGCCGGCGACTGCGCCGAGATGGAAGGCGCGGCGGTAGGTCAGGTCGCGAGCCTGAACGATGTCCCGTTCGTCGTAATCCGCGCGATGTCCGACAAGGCCGACAGCGCCGCCGACTTCACGCAGTACGTGGACGAGGTCACGCGTGAAGGGGCTGAGGTTGTGGTTAAGATGGTGGAGTTGATGGAAGGGAAGTAAGATTTCCCGCGGTGGACTTGGGAATATAAAGGCACGGGGCTATGGCAGAAAAGTTTAGTCTGCTATTGTCCCGTGATTTTTCATATACCTGCCGCGCTATACTCCCCATCGGCATTGCGTTATGAAGTGTGTGCGGCGCTATCGCGCATCAGATGACCTTATCATAATAAGAATAACGGGTCATTGGAAAGTGGGCAAAGAAGATCCATCGCCTCTTTTATCGCTGCTTCAATGCGCTTCTGCTCTGCAAGCGGAGGAACAGGGATAAGTATTTTGGAGAATTCATCGAACTTTAGGCTTTCAACCGTTGTAATGGACTTCACCAATTCTTTTAAGATATAAGGTTCAAATGCTTTTATGCCATAATACAGCCATTCTGATAATCTCAAGTCGTAAAGCGAAAAAGCCTTTATATCCTGATTTATGGTGCTATCCACTCCAAGTATACATAACGGAAGCAATCTTTTTAGAATTCCACT
>CAYTOU010000203.1:0-4810 GCA_964439295.1 uncultured Oscillospiraceae bacterium | reverse complement strand
GCCCACTGCGGTGGGCACCTCTCCTTTCAGGCGAGGCAGGGGCTTGGTTACGGCGTGACTCCGTTCTTTTCCCATGATTCTACCACAGCGAAGCAGGGGCAAGCCACGGCGTTACTCCGTCCTTAACTCATGGCTCACCTAGCGGAGCAGCTGTCACCGCAGTGACTGAGAGGTCACCGTAACCCTTCATTCCAACTCAAACTGACCACTAATCACTGCCCACTGACCACTAAATCGTACCCCCCGCATACTAACTCAACCTATTCCCTATTCCCTGTTCCCTAATCCCCACGCCATACCCCGCACACTAACTAAAGCTAACAGCTAACCGCTAACGGCTAACAGCTAAAAAAACAAAAACCGTGAAAGAGCGAACCAACGCTCTCCCACGGTCCATTTACATTACAAAAACTATCGCTTATTCAGCAGCAGCGGCGGTTACAGAAGTGATGTGGGGATTGACGCCCTCGTACCAGTAGAGGTAGCCTTCCATGTCTATAACATCGCCGATGTTGAGTGCCTTAACGGCGGCGTACACGTCGGTGGTGTTGTCGCACAGGTAGCTCTCAACGGTGAAGGTGTAGGTGGTGCCATTCAGGGAAACATTGAAGTACAGGTCGTTGCCGTCTTCGCCGGAGCCATCCCAGTTGTACAGGAAAGCAACGTCGTTGCCGTCAGCATCCTTGCTGGCCTCAACGGTCATGCCCTTGAAGGACACGAAGCGGTTCTGATAGTTGATCAGATCGTCGGTGCCCAGCAGCTCGGTCACGTCGGTAGCGGGAGCGATGTACTCGCCCTCTTCGATTTCGAAGGTAGCGTCGGTGATTTCAACCTCACCGGACCACTCGGACTTATAGCCGGTTACCTTGATCTTGGTGCCGGGTACGAGCTGAGCATACTCTTCTTCGGTGCAGGGCATGTTGTAGATAAAGTACGCGCCGTCCATATCCTGGGTGTAGAAGGTTGCCTTATCCTCCCACCAGGACTGCTTGGCCTGTACATAGGTCTCAACGACTACCTGAGTATCCAGCTCAGCCGCCGCATACTCTTCGTAGGTCATAACGCCTTCGGACTTGGGCTCGGAAGTCGCTTCCGGCGCAGTCTCGGTCGTGGCGGCATCCGCCAGAACGCATGCAGGCATGACCATCATGGCAATGGCCAGTATGATACCAAGAAACTTCTTCATAACAGTTCCTCCCTTATCAATCGTTGTCCTTGCGGACACCCTTAGTATACTACTCAAATATATTTTTTCAATGTTTTTCGTGTTTACTGTTTATTTGTTCTGCCGCGTTTTACCTTTGTCATGAGCGCATAGCCGCCCATCAGAAGCCACGCCACCGCTATCGCCGCCAGCAGTAGCTTTGACGCAGTCGGAATCTCGCCCAGCTCCTTTTGCCCGGCTTCGCTCGTCGAGATCTGATCCAGCCTATACAGCGCGGACACGTCGTTAAACAGATCGTCTATATACGCATCGTCTACCGTTTCTTTGCGGCGTATGGACTTGGTCACGTTTTCGATAAGCTGCCCCGCCGCATCGCGCAGCGACGCCGAGCCGTTGAACACGGGCGTAATGAATGTATCGGCGGCGTGCTCCAGAAGCAGCTTTGTCGCCTCTATCTTGACCTGATAGTGCTCGTCATTGTCCTCGCCGCCGCGAGATATGTAGTCCTGATACTCATCGGACTGCTGTGCCTTGGTTGTCACGGGCACATAGCCTTCTGTTTCGGCATACGCGGTCTGCACATCGTTTGTCAAAAGGTACTGCATGAACAGCCACGACGCGAGCACTTCCTGCGAATCCGACTTATTGAATATGCATATGGACGGACCCTGCGATATCATCTTGGGATTATCGGGGTCAAACTGCGGCACCATGCGCACGGCTATTTCAAAGTCGACCAGCTTATCCTCGGCTATATCGGACAGAGGCGCGTCCGTTCCCATCCAAGTCGAGCCGGCGGTCGAGTCAATCGCGAACACGCACTGACCGGCGTTTAGGTAATTGGCGGGATAGCTTGATATCTTGAACGTGGAGAACGCGCCCGTGCGCACATGGTCGGCGATGGTATTGAGCAATTCGCGCGTGGTATCGTTGAACAAAAGTATATCGCCCGAATCGGTCGAGTAGTCGGCGTCCTTCTGCCTAAGCATCTGTATCATCATATTGTCGGTCGACTTATATATGAAGGGTATCATTACGTTCTGACCGCTCAGCGCATATGTGCCGTCGTCGTTCTTCTTCGCGGCGGCATCCGCGACCTCCCATATGAAGTCCCATGTGAGCACATCGGGCAGTTCATACCCCAGCTGCTCAACATACGTCTTATTGATATAGCATGCCTCGGTCGAGCGCATGAAGGGCAGCGCGTAGTGTGCGCCGTCTATCTCGCATTCGCTTAGGAATTGCGGGACAATTTCGTCCTGAGTCGGCGAATCGAACTTGACTTCACTGCCGCCCAGGCCGTACTTTTCATCGCTCATAAGCTCGTCCAGCGGCACCACAACGTTCTGACCGGTCATATATGTGGCGATATGATCGGGATATGTGATGCACACGTTAGGCGTCGTGCCGGTGGATATATTGGTAATTACGTCATTATATATGCGGCTGTAGTCGGTATACAGGCGTATATTGACGTGTATGTTGGGATAGAGCTCCCCAAATGCGTTTATCGCGTCCTCATACACCTGCGTCTGCGCCTTATTGGTGTCGTTCTTTGCCCAGAAAGTTATTTCGTATTCGCGCGACTCGTCAAACGAATCCGGCGTTTGGAACTCGCTCGTTTGGCGCGAGCCATGACAGCCGGTGAGCGTCATAAGCAGCACAAGCACAACCGAAAGCGCCAGCGCGCGTACCAGCCTTGCCTTCATCCTTTTGTACCTCCCCGCGACACGCCTTCCATGACCTTCTTACGGAATATCAAAAACAGCACTATAAGCGGCACGGATATGACCACGACAGCCGCCATCATTGCGGGCACGTTTTCGCGCCCGAAGCCGTTTTCGCGTATCTCCTGTATGCCGTTGGACACGAGGTAGTAGTTTTCGTCATCGGTAATGAGCCGCGGCCACACGTACGAGTTCCAGCACTCTATTACCTTGAGTATGGTTATAGTGACCAGAGTCGGGCGGCATATGGGCACCAGCACCTTAAACAGGTACTTCATATCGCTTGTGCCGTCCACCTTAGCGGCGTAATAGAGCTGATCGGGCACCTGCTCGAAGTTTTCCTTGAGCAGGTATATATAGAATACCGATGTGACCGAGGGCAGTATTAGACCGGTAAACGTATTGCGCAGGTTCAGATTGGTTATCGTGACGAAGTTGGTTATTATGACCAGCTCGTTGGGTATCATCATGAGCGACAGAAACGCCGCGAACGCGATATTCCTACCGCGGAAATTGAGTCGCGCAAACGCGAATGCCGCGAGCGT
Source organism: uncultured Oscillospiraceae bacterium (assembly GCA_964439295.1). Lineage (GTDB taxonomy): Bacteria > Bacillota > Clostridia > Christensenellales > Aristaeellaceae > Fimadaptatus. Next base: position 1,373 of record CAYTOU010000203.1, on the reverse strand, counting down.
AATCACGATAAGCATGAGCGCGGTTGTAATCACCGTGAATATGAATGTATTTAGGAAATACCTACCCAGCGGCACGGCGGTAAACGCCTCGACATAGTTTTCAAGCGTAGGCGACAGCGTATAGAACTTGGGTATGTATTCCGAGTTATACGCGCTATAGCTCTTTACCGACGACAGTATCATCCAATAGAACGGGAACAGCACCATGATTGCCCAGGCAATCAGCAGTATATACACAACCGTCTTGCCCGCGGCGCGTTTACAGCGTGCGGTGCGTTCTATGTGCGCAAAGTCGGTTTGTCTTGCCATACAAACACCCTCTTTAATAATGTGCTTGCTTCTTAGATACCATCAGGTTAAAGCAAGTTATGGTCATTACTATCATGAACAGTATGATTGCCGCCGCCGATGCGTACGACGGGTATCCGCCGCTATCGCCGTACAGCATATCGTACACGTAGCCCACGATGGTATTCATCTCCGCCGCGTTCAGGTTAGTGCCAAAGAGCGCCACGGCATCGCTATACGCCTTAAACGCGCCAATGAAGCCGGTAATTATCAGATACGAAACCATGGGCATTATCATGGGCAGGGTTATTCTAAAGAACGTGCGTCCCGCCGACGTGCCGTCCACGCGCGCCGCCTTATAGTATTCGGGATTGACCGACGCCAATGCGCTCGTGAGCACCAGTATCTTAAACGGCAGCACAACCCAGATGGTATAAAAGCACATTACGAACATCTTTGCCCAGTACGGGCCTTCTATAAAGTCGACCGACTCACCGCCGAAATAGTTAATCAGGAGATTGACCATGCCGTCGGTATAGGCTGTCTTTTTAAACAGTATCATGAATACCAGGCCGACAGCCAATGTATTCGTGACATACGGCAAAAAGTATATCGTCTGAAACATATTGCGCAGCCGCTTTATCGAGGACAGTGCGACCGAAATGAGCAGCGCAAACCCGGTCGACAGCGGCACGGTTATCGCGACCAGTATGAATGTATTCTTGAGTGCCTGCAGGAAATAGGGATCCTGCAGCACATAGTGGTAGTTATACAGTCCCACGCCGAAATAGGTCTGCGATGCCGAATTATACCCCTCTTCAAACGAATACACGAACACGTCTATCAGCGGGTACACCATGAAGAAGCCCAGAAACAGCATTGCCGGCAGCAGGTACAGCCAGCCCTTCCAGCTTTTATTATCCATGCCATTCACCTTTCCGACTTACGCCTCAAAGGGTATACGGCGCTCGGTCTCGCGGTCGAATATGAACACCTTACCCGGCTTTAGGTCAAAGCGCACATCACCCACGCCCAAGCCGCGTGCATAGCCGGAGTCGACTATTGCGCGCGCGGTCACGCTCTGC
>CAYTOU010000202.1:0-4852 GCA_964439295.1 uncultured Oscillospiraceae bacterium | reverse complement strand
ATCCTTGATTCTCAAGAAAAATCCACTCGAACTTGCAGCTTTCCCTTTTAGAAACGCACTCTAAGCAAACGGGAGTGATTTATTAATGAGAAAGATGTGTCACATGCTCAAATTCGTATGGAAATCAATGGGTATGAGCTTCCTGATGATATTATTGCTTATTACGGCATCCTCGCTTTGCATAAGCTATTGCTGCATTATTCCGATTGACAGAGCACATTATTATTTCCACTATGCTAATGCGGGTATGGACAATGGGGCAATACTGAATATGAATTTAGTGCTGAATGAAAGATGGTCGCAAGCACTTATGACTATCCAAGATGCTCCCGAGTATTCCGAAGCGGCACAAATAGTGGATGGCTTTGCGCAGCGCGCATTAAGCATATGCAAGCAGGCGACAACCGATAATGGATACAGATTTTCACTGTATGTATACAACGATGTACTTATCGACAATCTGTCACTGGACAATGGAATTACAGATACGCTAAAGGAAGTGCGACAGCGCGACGATGGCATAGGTGTTATCATAGACGAACGCTTAAAATCCGTATACAAAAAGGGTGATATGCTGATGGGTTTTAAGATACATGGCACTGATACTACAGTCAATGCATATGTTGCGGGGTATATAGATCACAATGCCGAGTTTATATACAGCACAGCCAGCGGATCTGTGCCGTCCATAACTCATATAATCAGCCGCTATACAGGGGATGAATACGTAGCCTTGACTGTCAGTAGTGGCTTAATGGAGACAGTACCGGAAGACTACGTATACAGTACACTGCTTTTGTTTCCCAAAGGCGGAGAAAAAATAGAAGATGTGATTGATGAGTGGCGCGCAATACTTAAGGAAAGCGGTTTAGGTAATATAATGACATTTGATGAAATGCAGTGGAATGACATCACCATGTCATTTATTGGCAGTGATAATGTGCTGGGATTGTTGTCACTGTGGTCTGTGCTTTTGCTACTTGTCGGACTCAGAGGCTTTATAGCAAGTCTGAGCGGCAAGCTTATGCAGCAATTGGCGGTATATCGCCTTATGGGTATGCGTATGTCGACATGGATACGGCTATTGACTACGGCGTATTGCATACCGATAATTGCGGCAGTGGTTATACCAATGCTGTTTATTGCGTACATATTTCAGCCAATGGTCAAGACTACGAGCATAGTCATACTTTTGCTTATAGGTGTTGTGCTTAGCAGTTTTTTGGTTTTGCCCATGCTGCTCGATACTATGCACAGCCTACGAAACAATCAGCTTAATATAGCCTATGCGGAAAGGAGTATATGATGAACCAAATTGTACTCAAAAACATATGTAGGGTATATAATCGGGGACTTCATGATGAAAAGGCAGCATTGACTGACGTTAATCTGGATATTCCGCAGGGAAGCTACTATACATTCATAGGCGCTTCCGGCTCGGGCAAGAGCACACTTATGAATATAATCGGACTGATGGATAAACCGACAAGCGGCGAATACTATTTGAACGGAGTCGACATGGGCAAAGCAGGTGAACGCGAACGTGCCCGTATCCGCAATCAGAATATCGGCTTTATATTCCAGAATTTCGGTTTGATAGAGGATCGCAGCACGCTTGAAAATGTATTGACGCCGATACTTTTCGATGAAAAAATATCATTGAAGGAAGGACGCAAGTTGGCATTAGAGGCGCTTGAGCAGGTGGGACTTATGTCCATGAGCAATTCACGCGTAACGCGTCTTTCCGGCGGTGAGCGGCAGAGAGTGGCAATAGCGCGTGCAATCGTGAAAAGGCGCGACATAATACTCGCCGATGAACCGACCGGTCAATTGGACAGCACTACGGCAAAAAGCATAATGCGTTTGCTCATCGACTTAAACAATAAAGGAACCACATTGCTTGTGGTGACACATAATAGTGAAATAGCAAAAATGTGCTCGAATGTAATTTCGTTGCGCGATGGCTCTATCGATAGGTAATGCCTTTTTAGAACACCCACAATTTCGTCCATTTCATGCCATCCATGTGAAAAATAACCGACAATGCAGGAATGCGCGCGATAAACTGCGAATAAATACATAGAACGCCCATTTCGGCGCGTGCAACAAATGCGTACCGCTCATCGTCAAAGCGGTGCGCTTGATATGTAACTGTGTGTAATTCAAAAAGCTTCCCATGGAGGTATAAATGAGCCGTAAATATTCCGAAAAAAAGCGCTTTTCGCTGTTCAAGCCGCGCACGCGGGAGACTAACTTCCTGCTTAGCGTGCTTATGACGACGATACGCATGCTGTTTGTATTGGTGCTGCTGGTCGGCGTGAGCGGCACGGGGCTTATCGTGGGCATCGCTAAGGCGTATGTGGATACCGCGCCCGTGCTGGACTTAAGCCAGTTCGATCAGCAGTCGCAGACGTCATTCATATACGACCGCGATGGTAACCTTATAACCGACTTTAAGGGCAGCCAAAACCGCATATATGCATCCCTCGATGAAATCCCCGAGCAATTGCAAAACGCGTTCATCGCGATAGAGGATTCGCGCTTTAGGGAGCATAACGGCATTGACGTAAAGCGCATAGTCGGCGCGTTCGTGTATAACCTGACCGGCTCGGGCTCTACGCAGGGCGGCTCGACCATAACTCAGCAGCTGATAAAGCAGACCATACTGACCAGCGAGCAGACGTATAAGCGCAAAATTCAGGAAGCGTATCTGGCGCTGCAGCTGGAAACGGTCTATACAAAGGATCAGATACTTGAGGAATACCTAAACGTAATATACCTGGGCAACTCGTCATACGGCGTAAAGGTCGCCGCGCAGGACTATTTCGGTAAGGACTTAAGCGAACTGACACTGCGCGAATGCGCTATGCTGGCGGGACTCAATAAAAACCCGTACGGCTATAACCCGCGCCTAAACTACTATTCGCGCGATAAGGCCGACGTCACAGATAAGCGCACGAACGATGTCCTGGCGGCAATGTATAACTGTGGCTTTATATCCGAAAGCGAGTATAACGCCGCGCTCAATGAGCAGGTCAATGTGCTTGAAACATCGCCGCTCACAAGCAAGATGTACGATAACGCGTACTATGTCGAATACGCCATATATGACGTAACCACGCATATGCTGCGCATGTATAACCTTGAGGATACCACCGCCAACCGCAATAAGATGGAAAACCAGCTGCGCACGGGCGGCTATAAGATCTATACCGCAATGGATGCTGAGCTGCAGACTCTGGCGGAGGAAACAATACATAACTGGGACGGCTATCCATCCACCCGCAATAAGGCGGATAGCGTGTATAAGACATCCAACGGCGACGGCACGTATACCGAGGTGATTCAGCCGCAGGCCGCCGCGTGCGTAATCGACTACCACACAAGCGAAATCGTCGCGATAGTCGGCGGACGCGATACGCCCACGTCGCGCAAGCAGTTTAACCGCGCATACATGGGCTCAATGCCGGTCGGCTCGTCTATAAAGCCGCTGTCGGTATACGGTCCGGCATGGGATATGGGCGCATCGCCCGGCTCGCCGGTCATGAATATGCCCATCAAGATAAACGGCTGGAACTCGTCACGCGGCTATCCGCAGAACTACGGCGGCGGCGGTTATACCGGCCCGGAAAGCATGCGCACGGCCATGATGAAGTCGCATAACACATCGACCGCTCAGGCGCTGTTTACATACGTGGGCATAGAAAACTCGGTGTACTACCTAAAGCAGTTGGGCGTAAGCGAAAGCCATATCAACGCCGATGGCGCGGGTCTGACACTGGGCACATCGGGTATAACGCCGGTCGAAATGGCCGCCGCGTTCGGCGCGATAGGCAATAAGGGCGTGTACGTGACTCCGGTAGCATTCACGCGCGTGCTCAATTCGGACGGCAGCGTGTTCCTTGAATCCTCGACATATCAGGAGACCCGACAGGCGTTTAAGGAATCCACCGCGTGGCTGCTGGTAGACGTGCTTAAGCAGTGCGTCTCCTCGTCGGGCACGGGCTCGCGCGCACAGTTCGGCGATATGACCGTCGCCGGTAAGACGGGTACAAATAGCGACTATAAGGGCGTGTTCTTCGCGGGACTGACGCCGTACTATTCGGGCGCGGTCTGGATAGGGCATGACGGGTATAAGGCGCTTAAATCCGACTCGACCGGCGGTAAGTACGCCGCGCCGCTGTGGGCAGAGCTGATGGAAGTGCTGCACGAGGCGGCGGGCTATACCGAGGATCGCGATATAATCAGCGATAGCCCGGAAAGCCTGGGACTGGTGCGCGTGAAGACGTGCGGAGTGTCCGGACTGCTGGCGACAGACGCGTGCTATAACGACGTGGATGGCTATGAAGTGCAGAACGACTACTGGCTGGAGGGCACTCAGCCCACGCAGAGCTGTAACATGCATCAGAGCGTGACGCTGTGCACCGAAACATTGCGTAGACCTACCGAGTATTGCCCGAGTGTAGCGACATACTCGCGCGTGTATATACCCGAGGGGCACCCGCTCAGACAGGCGGATAAGGACGTAGTGTCCGAGTACCTGACCGGCGTGACCGCGGACGCCGATGTGTCGTCCATAGGCCGCTGCAAGGTGCATACCGAAGAGTGGTATAACTCGCAATATATCCAGCCCGACGATACGACCGATGAAACGATAGACGAATCAACCGACGACACCGATCAGAGCGATGAAGACTGGACCGAAGAGGAAGGCGATAGCGAAGAACCGGTGGGGTGATGGGCGCGCGTTGCGCGTTGCGCGCCAGCGCGCCAGCTGTTAGCCGTTAGCGGTTAGCTGTTAGCTTGAGTTAGTGTGCGGGGGGTAGTGACTAGTAGGCGAGTAGGCGAGTGA
>CAYTOU010000201.1:0-4876 GCA_964439295.1 uncultured Oscillospiraceae bacterium | reverse complement strand
GCTGAACGGTCCGCCAGGTATCGCATGCATTAGGAAAAACGTCGCGGTTATCAAAACGAAGGTGGTCAAAATGCCCGCTATGATTCTCTTGATTATATATCTTGCCATAGCTGCCTCCTCCATCGGGCTGCTTTTTTTGCATATATACATCAAAATGTATATTTTGCATATTGCAGTCAATTAAACGTATACTTAGGATTATAGTCTCATATACCGCATTTTGCAAGTTATTTCTTTTGCACCGCATTTTAAAGAATGCAGGGATTCATAACGGAGTGGCATTTGGGGCTTTTGGGTCATTAATTTTCGCTCGGGTAATATACCGAACGATTGTGCCTTAAATTGCGTCTTTATTTGCCTTTCAGTGTTAAATTACACGCATTTGGGCACAAAAATAAGTCTGCGGCGAATAATTTCCATTGACAACCATGGCTTTTTCTGGTATCTTGTTACCAGCTTGATTTTGCAGTTTGCAAGACGCCGACTTTCATGTTGCATGAAGAGAGCCACATTCGGAGAAATGTTTGCTCTGCATATTGACGTATTGCATTGCAATTCAGCAATACAAAAAGGAGGAATCTCTGATCATGATGAAGAAATTGCTTGCCCTGATGCTCTGTCTTGCGCTGTGCGTAATACCGGCAATATCGCTTGCCGATTCAAGTGAAGCGAAGATTGTCTACGCAATATCCGACGATCCTCAGGAAATGGACCCCACGCTGAATTCCTACTCCCGTTCTTCTCAGGTACTGCAGCAGCTTTTCCGCGGCCTGTACAAGACCGGCTCTGACGGCACCATCGTACCCGCACTGGCCGAGGGCTATACCGAATCCGAAGACGGACTGACCTACACCTTTACGCTGCGTGACGGCTGCAAGTGGTCCGACGGTAGCGACCTGACCATGCAGGACTTCTACTATTCTTGGATGCGCGTCATGAATCCCGAGGTCGGTTCCAAGACCGCTTCCTCCATGTGGATAATCAAGAACGCCAAGGCGTACTACAACGGCGAGTGCACCGCTGACGAAGTCGGCCTTGAGCTGGTTGACGACAAGACCCTGGCCGTAACCCTGGAGTACCCCGCTCCCTGGTTTGTCAGCCTGACCTCTTCCACCGCTTACATGCCCGTAAAGCAGTCCGTTGTCGAGGGCAATGATTCTTGGACCAAGGATGCTTCCACCTATGTCTGCAACGGCCCGTTCATGCCCGTTGAGTTCAAGACCAAGGAGCGCATGGTTTTCGTCAAGAACCCCAACTACATCGACGCTGACGATGTTAAGATCGACACTCTGGAGTATGTTGTTATCGAAGCAGCAGAAACCGAGCTGGCCGCTTACCAGAACGGTGAAATCGACGTAGCCGACAACCTGTCCGCTACCGCGATGCTGAGCTATCAGGGTACCGATGAGTACCATGCTGTAGACCGCATCGGCATTCGTTACATGGACTTCAACACTGAGCATGCTCCCTTTGACAACAAGCTGGTTCGTCAGGCCTTCGCAATGGCCATCGATCGTCAGCTGCTGATCGACCGCATACTGGAGACCAGCGAAACTCCTCTGTACGGCTTTATCCCGACTGCTCAGGTTTCCCTTAGCGATTCCACCAAGAGCTACCGCGAAGTTGCCGGTGACTTGTTCACCGAAGATGTAACCAAGGCACAGGAGCTGCTGGCTGAGGCCGGCTATCCCAACGGCGAAGGCATCGGCACCATACAGCTGGTTGTGCAGGCCTCTAACACCCAGAAGGATATGGCTCAGGCTCTGCAGAGCATGTGGAAGACCAACCTGAATGTTGACGTTGAGATCGTCACCTACGAGTCCAAGGTATACTGGACCGAGCTGGACGAGGGCAACTTCGACATCGACATCAATGGCTTCACCTGCGACTATCTGGATCCGGTTGCCAACCTCGAGATATTCACCACCGGCTCCAACGCATATGAGAACCGTTGGGACGACGAGACCTATGATAGCATGATCACCGCTTCCATGGCCGAGCTGGATCAGACCAAGCGTGAAGAGTTGCTGATCGAGGCCGAGAAGTACCTGGTTGACCAGATGCCCGCTATCCCGATAAACAGCTTCAACGATGACTTCCTGGTAAAGCCCAACATCACCGGCGTTACCAAGAACTACATTGGACATATCTGCTTCGAGTATGCCGAGGTTGTCGGCTAATCCGAATAGGTAATGCTCATCCCCTGCCCACTGCGGCAGGGGATTTTTTTATGCGCTTATGTGCCCGAATACTTGCGATATATACTGTGCATTTAAAACGCACATGCCGTCGCAGTAAAAAACGCATGTTTAATAGTAAGAAACGCATATTGCCTTTGTAAGCGGTGTGTTTTATAATAATCTTAAGAAAGCCGACATTCCTGTGCTGTGTATCAAGCGTGAGCAGTCTAAAACCTACTGCGTGGAGAGCGTTTTAAGTGCGCATGCCGCGGGGCGGCAAAAGAATAACCGCCGTACGCGAAAGAGCCAAGGCGGATTGACATGGAGGTATTCCGAATATGTGGAGCAGGATGGAGACCGACGGTAATGCCCTTATATTCACGGATGGGCGGTACAAGCTGCGGCTATGCGCGTATGCCCCAAACATAATGCGCGTCACTCAGACCGGGCACGACGAATTCGTATTGCGCGATGACCCCATGATAGTTGCGAAAGCGAACGGCACACTCGCGCTAAGCGAAGTCGAGGGCATGATAAGCGTTGATTGCGGAAAGCTTTCATGCCGTCTAAACCCCAAAAGCGGCGCACTGACGTGGTACGGCGATGGCGAAGAAGTTATGCGCGAGCCTGCCAAGGATGGGCGCGTACTGCGCGAAACCGACATTATAAAGCAAAAATTCGGACCCGATTCGCGCATTACCGAATATCAGAGCGTGGACGGCATACGCGCGCGCGTAGAGGGCACACCGTATGTGGACAGGCACGGCTATCAGACCAAGCTGAGCTTTGTATTTGACGATGACGAGGACATATACGGCCTAGGTCAGCACGAAGAAGGCGTACTGAACTATCGCGGCAGCCATCAGTTCTTATATCAGCACAACCTAAAGATATCCTGCCCGGTGATAGCCTCATCGCGCGGCTGGGGTGTGCTCAACAACTGCTGCGGCGCGCAGATATTCCACGATGACGCGTTCGGCAGCTACATATCGGCGGATGCGGCTGACGAGATGGATTACTTTGTGATATACGGACCTGAGCTGGACGACATTGTGGGCGGCATACGTCTATTGACCGGCGATGCTCCCCTACTGCCGCGCTGGACGCTGGGCTATGTACAGTCCAAGGAGCACTATGCTACCGCGCAGGAGCTAATCGACACTGTCGCCGAGTTCCGCAGGCGCGGCATACCGCTGGACTGCATAGTACAGGACTGGCAGACGTGGCCGGAGGGACAATGGGGACAAAAGACCACCGACAAGTCGCGCTATCCCGATCTAAAGGGCACCATAGACAAGCTACACGATATGGGCGTCAAGTTGATGTGGTCGATATGGCCCACAATGAACGGCGATTGCCCCAATCAGCTTGAGTTCCAGCGCAAGGGGCAGATGCTGGGCAATCAGCGGACGTTTGACGCGTACAATCCCGAGGCGCGCGCGACATACTGGAACCAGTGCATGGAGGAGCTATTCTCCAGCGGCATGGACGCGTGGTGGTGCGACTGCAGCGAACCGTTCGAGGCGGACTGGTACGGTGAGGTCATAATGCTACCCGAGGATCGCATGCGCATGAATGTAGAGGAAGCCAAGCACTACATCGACCCGACGCAGATACTGGCATATTCGATAAACCATTCGCGCGGCATGTACGAAGGGCAGCGTTCGCAGACCGACGAGCGCCGTGTAGTCAATCTAACGCGTTCGGGCTTAACCGGACAGCAGCGCTACTCCACGATATGCTGGAACGGCGACACATCGGCTACGTGGGAAGTGCTCAAGCGCACCGTGCCGGACGGGTTGAACCTACAGGTAACCGGACTCCCCTACTGGACGGTTGATGCGGGCGGCTTCTTTGTCAAGCGTTGGCAGCAATGGTTCGGGCGCGGCGAGTACGAGCTGGGTTGCGAAGACGACAATTACCGCGAGCTATACGTGCGCTGGCTACAGCTAAGCACCTTCCTACCGATGATGCGTTCGCACGGCGCAGACACGCCGCGCGAGGTATGGCGCTTTGGCGAGGCGGGCGAAAAGTACTACGATGCGATTATGGACTGCATACGCTTACGCTACATGCTATTGCCCTACACGTATTCGGAGATGGCCGCGATACACTTCAAGCGCTCCACTATGATGCGCATGCTGGCGTTTGACTTCCGCCGCGATCCCATTGCGCGCAACATACCCGACCAATTCATGTTCGGTCATGCGCTAATGATATGCCCGATACTCGCGCCTGCCGGTGAGGATGGCATTACTACACGCGACGTATATCTACCCGAAGGCTCGGACTGGTACGATTTCTGGAGCAACGTACGCTACAGCGGCGGGCAATGGCTACGCGTACAGGCGGCTCTAAACAGCATACCTGTCTTTGTCCGTGCGGGCGCGATATTACCGATAGGCGCCGATGCCGATTACACCGACAAGGCCGCCGCCGAGCCCGCAACTCTATACGTATACCCGGGCGCGAACGGTACTTTCACCCTCTACAGCGACGCCGGCGACGGCTACGGCTACGAGCGCGGCGAATACGCCACGATAACTTACACCTGGAATGACTTAGGCAAGAAGCTTGACATCGCAAAAAGTGGCGATGAACGCTTTATGCCTACTATGCCTGAAGTTAAGGTTATTGAGTGACGAGGGGAACGCGCTTTCTTTTCGGGAAAAGAAAGCTGCAAAGAAAAGCCGTTC